>DALTYF010000104.1 GCA_029986195.1 Methanocorpusculum sp.
GAGTGGTCAACCTTCAGAATCCACGGCAGTCCCACCTCCGGATCGGGGATGTTGCCCCCGCCCTTAAACGTCACACGGTCCACATGGGCACGCAGCGACGTCAGTTCCGCAGCATCCGCCCCGCCGGTCAGCACAATCGAGAAATTATTTGTCCCGGAAACAGGTGTTACGCGGATGTCCACCGTCTTCTGATCCCCGTATCCCTCCGAGATGTTGATCACCACGACCGCCGCAACCGCAATAACCATCACCGTCAGCACAACAAGCAGAACCGTAGCGATGATCGGTGAAACCGCGGAATCACGCGGGGGAGATGAGGATGTCATTGGAAATACATAGGGGGTCGGAAAATATAATGGTGATGGGAATATACTGCCGTGAAAATATCATCGGCGGTTTTTACCTCTCTGAAAAAAACCCGGACCCTTCCAAACCCTAATACCTCATCCACGCCAAATACTAACCACTATGACCAATAAGCCGACAGTCGTCACCTGTGGTCTTCCCTATACCAACGGTCTGTGCCACCTTGGCCACCTGAGGACCTACATCCCCGGCGACTTCTATGTCCGCTACCTGCGGCGGCTTGGCGACGACATCGTCTTCATCTGCGGCTCCGACAACCACGGAACCCCCATCGTCGTCACCGCAGAAGCCGAGCACACCACCCCGCGTGCCGTCTCCGAATACTACCATGCACACTTCGACGAAGTCTTCCGGGAAATGGGAATCCGGTTCGACCGGTTCGGCATGACCGACGACCCGGCGAACCACCGCCGGACCACCTCCATCATCGAAACCCTGATCGAAAAAGGCTACATCTACGAAAAAACCATCCAGCAGAGCTACTGCCCGAACTGCAAACGCTTCCTCCCCGACCGGTACGTCGAAGGAACCTGCCCCTACTGCGGCAAACACGCACGCGGTGACGAATGCGATCAGGGCTGCGGCAGACACCTGGAACCCGGAGAAATCCTCGACCCCGTCTGTGCCACCTGCGGAACAAAAGCCGAACTCCGCGAACAGAAACACTACTACTTCAAACTCAGCGAATTCCGCGACTACCTCCTTGACTACCTGCCGACCCTCGGCGGAACCATCAACGCCCGGAACTACGCCATCGGCTGGGTCGAAAACGAACTCAAAGACTGGTGCATCACCCGGATGATGGACTGGGGCGTCGCCTTCCCCGGCAAAGACGCCGAAGGCCTTGTCACCTACGTCTGGGTTGACGCCCCGATCGGCTACATCGCCTTCACCGAAGAATGGGCCAAAGCCGCAGGCAGCAGCTGGCAGAAATACTGGTGCGACGGCGACCGCGTACACTTCATCGGCTCTGACATCATCTACCACCACTGCGTATTCTGGCCCGCAATGCTCCACGGCGCAGGCTACCAGCCACCGTCCGCCGTTGTCGCAAGCGGCATGGTCACCATCGACGGCCAGAAATTCTCCAAATCGCGCGGCTACGTAGTCTGGACCAAAGAAGACTACCTCGACAAAGGCCTCCCGGCAGATTACCTGCGCTACTACCTGCTCGCCTACACCAGCCACACCCGCGAACTCGACTTCTCCTGGAAAGAGTTCCAGGCACGCATCAACAACGAACTCGTCAACACCTTCGGCAACTTTGCCAACCGCAGCATGACCCTCGTCTGGACCAAACTCGGCGGCGTCCCCGACGTTACCGCAGAGCAGGAGATCTTCGACGAAATCGCAAAGACCCTTCACTCCGTCGAAACGTCCGTACGATCCTTTGAGTTCAAATCAGCCGTTGACGGCATCCTGCTTCTCGCAGGCTACGGCAACAGCTACATCTCCAACGCCGCCCCGTGGAAACTGATCAAAGAAGACCCCGCCAAAGCCGCCCGGGTCCTGAAGAACTGCCTGCAGATCGTCAAAGCCTGCGCACTCCTCCTCCAGCCGGCAATGCCCGAATCTGCCCAGAAACTCTGGGAGATGCTCGGCTATACGGACAGGGTCGAAGACCACCCGATACAGGACGCACTCATCCCCTTCGAAAACACAACACTCGGCGAAGTAAAACCGCTGTTTGCAAGAATCGAGGACAAACAGCGCGAAGAACTTGAAGCAACCCTGGCCAAACGCGTCATTGAAGCACAGAACAAAGCTGCAGGAAAGAATACCATGGAACCGGAAATTGATCCCTTCTTAGAAGACATCGTAACGATTGACGACGTAACCAAACTGGACCTCCGTGTAGGTCTCGTCGTGAAAGCAGAAAAAGTCCCGAAGACCGAAAAACTTCTGCGGTTACAGGTGGACGTCGGCAAAGAAGTCCGCCAGATCATCTCCAGCATTGCACTTGACTACACCCCGGAAGAAATGGTCGGCAAAAAGATTATCGTCATCGTCAACCTCAAACCCGCGAAGTTCCGGGGCGAAGAAAGCAACGGCATGCTGTTCGCCGCAGGTGAACCCGCCTCACTCCTGATCCCGCTGCGGGACGTCGCACCGGGAACAAGAGTCCACTAATTTTTTCCTTTTTTCCGGCGTGCAGAGTCTGTCCATAACATCCCGAGACCCGCAGAAAACATTGTGCGGCCTATGGAATCTCACAGAAAGAATTTGTGCGTTGAGATTATGATACCACGAAAGTATTTAGCAGATTTTTTCTGGAATCTTTTTTTGAAAATTATTTGTGGGTTGAGCGGTGAACTGCACTCCCCGCACAAACGAAATAACTCATCGTCACATGGACACGATGAAAAAATAGTAATGGACTTACCCCGGCTTCGCGGCAGATCGCAGCGGCGCTCCCGATTAGGGACTCCGACACGCCCGGCTCCGGGCGGGCAGGAAAGCCGCGTAGCGACCGTAGATTCCGCGAAGGCAACCCTGAAAGGGGGAGCGGAGCAAGACCTCCGGGCTTGCGACTCCGCACCGAAGGCGCATCCGTGAAAATCTGTGGCGGTTCCTCTCATCCTGCCCACTCACCAGACAACAGTTTCCGGAAAAAAAAACCTACTAAATCATTTCGTGTGATCACAATCCCGTGTTTTTTTCTGTGTGTTCTGTGGTTCCCCCAAGACAACCACACGAAAAAACGAACCCGCCGGCATTTTCCGCAAAAAATACCGCATGCGGCAAAAAAAGGATCAGAGCAGACCGGAGAGGTCCATCTCAAACGCCGCGACCGGATGCTCAAGACCGAACGCCGTCAGCACATCGGGACTGATCTCACCGAACACCCCGACCTTCTTTCCCGCGACATACACATCCCCGCGTCTGCCGTCAAGGAACGCCGGATCTTCCGACTCCCGCACCTCATACGACAGCGCCGCCATCCGGCAGAACGCATCAACAACCGCATACACCTCCGAAAAGTCCGCCGCAGTATGAATGGACGCCGCCGCCATCTTCGGATACGTCACCAGATTCTCCACCACATCACCGCAGGCAAAAATTCTCTGCGGCAGCTCGCGTGACCGGTTAATAGACAGCGACTCCATCAGCATCGGCAGAATATCCGTCCGGATAATCGTCTGATCCTCACTGATCGGATGCAGCACATGCAGAGCCGCAGGATTCTCCGGGCGGTTCATCATCGCATACGACACCTTCTCGCTCGTCAGCGTAAACGGTGTATTCTCAATATAGGACATCCCGACCAGAATCTCGCGCACCAGCCGGTAGATCTCCTGCACCGGATGCGGCTTGCCGACCGTAAACGTCGGCGGCAGGCCTGCCGGAATAGTATCATAGCCGTAGGCAATTGCCACATCCTCATAGATATCATGATCATGCATAATATCTGCACGGTAACAGGGAATCATCACCCGGACCCGATCCGCATCCAGAACCTCCGCACCGAACCGCATCCGCTCAAGAAGGGCCTTCATCTCCTCCGCAGTGATCGCAATACCCACCAGGGCATTGCATGCCGCAACCGAAACCGTCCGCTCCGTCGGCGCAATCGTCGGCGTAACCGTACCGTCCACATCCACCGACTCAATCGTTGCCCCCATCTCCGCCATTGCCGTACAGAGAATATTAACCGCAACCATCACCGCACGCGGCTCAATACCGGTAACATCCAGCAGAATATTTCTCGTATCCTCCGTAACCCGGGTCAGCTCGCCGTTGATGATCGGCGGGAACGAACAGACCCGGCCCTTCGCATCATGGATCAACGGAAACAGCGGCAGATCCTCAACGATCTTCGCGTAGGCTTTGCCCTTCGGATGCTCCGCAAGAATCTGATCCATCGTCATCGGAATGTCATAATCCAGCGGAACAAACGTCGTTGACCGCTCGGCTGCCACATAGGAGAACGGCCCCTCAATCTTATCAAGATCATGAACACCGATAGCAACCTTCTTGCGGCCGCGCCCGACCCCCCAGTGCAGCGACTCCTGAAGACCCATCAGGGACTCAATCATCGCATTATCCATATGCACATTCCGAATAACCGCAGAACCAAGATACGGACGGATGTTGGCAAGTTTCGGATCAACGGTGAACGAGATACCGGACGGCTTCACCGCATACGTCGGAAGACCCGTCTCAATCCCGAGATACCCCCGCATCGCCCGCGCCGTTCCCTCCGCACTGTACAGATCGGGACGGTTCGGGAAGAACTGCACATCCGTCTGATCCTCCTCCTCGCGTTCCACTTCCGAACCCATCATCGGCAGATTATCACGGATCGTCTTGATGTCCGTCCTCGTCAGCCGTTCCAGATACGCATTATTGAGTTTTACCACAGGCATAGTTACACCCTCCTGACCGGCGT
>DALTYF010000105.1 GCA_029986195.1 Methanocorpusculum sp.
CTTTGCTCATGATTGCACGGACATCTGCGTAGTCGATGTTGATTAAGGACGGTTCGGTGATGGTCTCGGAGATTCCTTTGACGGTCTCTGCGATGATCTGGTCCATGACGGAGAATGCCTGACCGAGCGGGAGGTTCGGGACGAAGTTCTTGAGTCTGTTGTTGTCAAGAACAATCACGGAGTCTGCTGCCTGGCGCATTGCTTCCAGACCGTCCTCGGCCTTGAGCATTCTTGCACGCTCAACCTGGAACGGATAACTGACCATGGCAACGACGATTGCGCCGTGCTCTTTTGCGATCTGTGCAACGACGGGTGCGGATCGGGTACGGGTTCCGCCGCCCATGCCGGCGGTGACGAAGACAAGGTCTGCGTCCTTTAAGATCTCTTCCAGCGTCGGGCGGGCCATCTCGGCTGCACGGCGGCCGACGTCGGGGAATCCTCCGGCGCCCAGACCGCGGGTCAGGGACTTTCCGATCAGGACACGTTTGTCGGCCTGAATCATGTCAAGGTGCTGCTTGTCGGTGTTGATAGCGATCGTTTCCGATCCTGCAACCTTCATGTTGTGGAGACGGTTAATGGTGTTGTTTCCTGCGCCGCCGCATCCGACGATGACAATTCTTGGCTGTCCAAGCATGTCGTCATCGTCAACGATGGAGGTCTTCTGCATTCCCTTTTCAAGTTCTGAGTTTTTTAATGCCTCGTTAATGATGCTCTGCATTTTTCACACCCCAATAATTTTTAACTTTAGAGTCGTACGTCGAATGTGGATACTTGTTCACTTTCACGGATAATCCGCTCTGATCTTCCGGCGAGAAACTCTCTTACAGCATATCTGACGGCTTCTGACACGGTGGGAAACTCCCCAGTTTCCACGAGTTTCTCAAGCAGTTCAACCTGCTGCGGTGGTAAGCGGATGGTGATTCTGTCCATTGTAACTCCATTCAGACAATTGTCAGTCAATTGTCCGACATTTGTCTGACGTTTGTAAGACATTCGACTGACGTCCCAATTTGGACAAATCATAATTGATTTTCTTGGTATATATAGGTATGGATGGCGCTTCGTCCCGGATTCTTTCCATTCTGCACTCTATTTATGTCCGGGGTGTGAATAGTAGTGATCAGGAACAAGGCAGCATGGTAGGACATTTTCCGGAAAAAGCAGTTCACGGGGGAAAGGTGCGGGAGCTGCGGCGTATTTTCGGTCATGATTTTCTTGACGTAAGCGCAAGCATGAATCCCTTTGTACCGCAGGTCGGGGCTGACTTCTCCTGCGCGGATTTGTCCATGTATCCTGACGACAGTTATGCTGAACTGAAGGAGATTATTGCCCGCGTTTTTTCGCGTAACACCGATGAAATCTGTCTTGGGAACGGGTCTGCGGAGCTGATACGGGTGTACTGCCACACCGTACTTTCCCGGGGTGATACCGCGCAGATCGATCCGCCGACGTTTGCGGAGTATGGCCTTTCCGCAGAGCTCGCGGGTGCTGCCGTGCTGCCGGGGACGCTGCTCGGGAATCGTGTTCCCGCGGTCCGGTTCATCTGTAACCCGAACAATCCGACCGGGAAGCTGCTTTCCCGCGAAGTGATGCTTGCAGAGCTTGACCGGTGCACGAAAGCAGGTACACGGCTGTTTGTGGATGAGGCATTTATGGATCTGTCCTGTCCGGAGGATTCCATCACGGATGTTTTGTCCGAGGATCTGTTTGTGATGCGGTCGCTGACGAAGTCGTTTGCGGTGCCGGGGATCCGGTTCGGGTTCGGGTTCGGATCACCGGATCTGATCAAGCGGATCGAGACGGCACGAACGCCGTGGACGATCAATGCGTTTGCGGAGTATTATGCAAAACTTGCGTTCGCCCAGTATCATCAGCTGCGCGATGCGGCAGAACGGATTGCCGCCGAACGGGAATGGTACTATGCCCGTCTGGATGATCTCGGTCTGTCATACGAGCGGTCGTCGGTCAATTATATCCTGATACACCTGAACCGCAGTGCGGCGGCGTTTACCCGTGCGATGATTGACCAGGGGGTTTTGGTCCGGGACTGTACGTCGTTTGGTCTTCCTGAATGTATCCGGGTGTCGGTGGAGACGCGCGAGAAAAATGTCCGGGTTCTGGAGGCCATCGCTGCATGCTTGCGCTGATTCTTGCAGGCGGGGAGGGGTCCCGTCTGCGGCTCGGGGAGAAGGCGCTGGTGATGGTGCAGGAGCGACCGATGATTGCCTGGGTGCTGGATGCGTTTTGTGCTGCGGGTTGTGAGCCGGTGGTGGTGACGTCATACAAGACGCCGTTTACGCGGAACTGGTGCCGGGCAAATGGTGTTGCATATCTGGATACGGCGGGGGCCGGGTATGTGGAGGATCTGACCGAGGCGGTGGAGGCGTGCGGGGTGGAAGGGCCGCTGTTTACGTCCGCTGCGGATATTCCCTGTCTTACCCGCGATATTATCTGCCGCATCCGTGCAAGCCACGCGGAGTCCGGTCTTCCGGCCTGTTCTGCGTGGGTGCCGGTGAGCCGGTGCGAAGCGTTCGGGATGCAGCCCCGCTACCGTGAGATGGTCCGCGGAGTTGCGGCGACGCCGTGTGCGGTAAATATTCTGACCGGCAGTCTGATCGGGTCCGTGCAGGAGGAGTACTGTCTGCTGCTGGACGAGCCGGGGCTGGCGTTCAATATCAATACCCGCGAGGAGCTGGCGGTGCTGGAACGCGAGTTTGCTGCGGTGCGGAAACATCGGTAACGGCACGTGACCAACGTCTGGTCGTGCGTTTTCCGGAAAAAAAGAGAGTTACGGGTGTTCGTCAGGCAGTCCCCACACTGCGTATGCAGTCACCACGCCGTCAGGTTCGGGGATGCCTTCCGGCAGACGGAGAATGTCTCCCGTTTCTGTGACACAGATACGGAAGCGTGTTTCCCATGCGGGGGAGAGGGTTACCGAGCGGGAGTCGTAGGCTTCGCGTGCGAGGCTCTGGGTCAGATACACCCCATGCTCTGTATCCTCGATTATTGCTTCCTGCATATACCGCATAATATACCAGCGCAGTTCGCTCAGGAGGGCAAGCCCGCTGGAGACCGTCGATACCTCGACCGAGATACCTGCTTCCAGCTCTTTTGGATGATAAAAACGTAAAATATGGCGACTGGTCTCCGAGTCGGACAGTGTCCGGTAGAGATCCACGCCCGGTTTTCCGATACAGATCAGCAGCATCTCAGAGATACATTATGTCTGCACGTTCATCATCTTTGTCCTGGTGACGGACTTTGCGGATGGCGATGATGAACCGGTCTTCGTTGATGACGTCTGCTCCCTCGCGGATGGCGAGCATTCCTGCTTCACGGCATATGGCTTCAATTTCGGCACCGGTCAGACCGTCGGTCAGGTGCACCAGTTCGTCGTAGTCGATGCCGGACAGTGATCCGGCATCCGCCATCTTGCGCGTGTGTACGAGGAAGATCTGTTTTCTTGCTTCTGCGTCCGGGGCCGGGATCCTGATCAGCCGGTCGAAGCGTCCGGGCCGGAGAAGTGCTGCATCCAGCATGTCGGGCCGGTTGGTTGCGGCCATGATGCGGATGTTTCCGCGGTTGTTGAAACCGTCCATCTCGGCAAGCAGCTGCATGAGTGTCCGCTGCACCTCGGCAGAGCCTGATGTTCCGTCGTTGGTGCGCATACTGCCGACCGCATCGATTTCATCGATGAATACCACAACACCGCCGTTGGCTGCTGCCATGTCGCGTGCCATCTGGAACAGGTCGCGGACAAGCTGTGCTCCTTCGCCGATGTACTTGTGCACCAGTTCGGATCCGGCCATCCGGAGGAACGGGACGCCCGCGTTGTTGGCGACCGCTTTTGCGATCAGTGTTTTGCCGGTTCCCGGCGGGCCGTAGAGGAGGACACCTTTCGGGGGAACGACGCCGAACCGTTCGAATGATTCTGGACGTGTCAGCGGATACTCAACCGCTTCCCGCACCTCGACAATTTCGTCTTTTAAGCCGCCGATGTCGCCAAAGGTGATGGAGGTTTTGGTGTCCAGTTCCATTACCTTGACCCGTGAGTCAACGGTGCTGCCGAGAACTTTCACGACGGAGAGCGTGTTGTTTACGGCAACCTTTGTTCCGGATTTGACTTCTTTGTAGATCTCCTCGCTTGCGGAGGTGACATATTCCTGATTGTTGCCCTGCTGGCGCAGATACAGTTCGCGTCCCGGTAGTTTTTCCAGGACCACCGCAACAAACAGCGGAAGGCGTTTAAGCTGAGAGTTTTCCTTTTTTAGCTGTGCGTTGTCCATCCGGATCTGGTTGTTGTCGGTCCGCAGGGATTCATTTTCAGCACGTACCGCACGAAGCTGTTTATTGAGGAACTCGGTCTCTTTGCGAAGAAGCCGCGCTTCTTCTGAGATCTGGGCGTATTTTTCGTTGAGGTCGCTGTATTCCAGGGCCTCCGGAGAAATATCTGCAACTTTTGCCCCCTTCCGCGTAGTATTGGTATTGAGTGTGTGAACTTCTTCGTCCATATCTTAACTGTATATTAGGATTGCGGCATTTATATTCTATCTGATTGAGGGAGTTGCACCTTTATTCCTGAGCATCCCCGGAAAACATAGAGCACACAAATTTTCAACATCACGGAATAAACAAGAAAACCACAGAAACAGATTAATTTCGGATTCCGCGATGTTCACAAACTGTTCCGTGATGTTTTTTTTTTTCTTCCGTGTGTTTCGTGTCTTCCCGCGGAGCGGCGAGCACGGCTCTG
>DALTYF010000106.1 GCA_029986195.1 Methanocorpusculum sp.
GGACAAGCTGATCAAGAACCGTGGTCTTGTCCAGCCCGAAATCGATGAGGGTGTTTTCGTCGGCGTAGTCCAGCGCTTCCGCGAGCGGCAGATCGTCCCGGAGGTTCTGCAGGTTGTAGTTGACGAAGAAGTCTGCTGCAACCGGATGTTCGGCAAGCAGTTCCCTCAGTGTCTGGCCTGCGACACGGTCGTAGAGATCATCGGTCATGGGAACTCCATCTTTCTAAGCATGCCGTTCTGATACTCTTCCCCGATTCGCGTCTCCCCGGTGCAGTAGGAGCAGACGGAGGAGGGCGTGGTGAACCGGAGTTTGTAGCCGCGGAGGCTTGCGACCTCTGCTGTGGCCTCCGCATGTTTGCCGAGCATGAACGTCCCCTGTCCGGTAATGCCGTTGATGAAGACGATTTTTGCGCTGCTGTTGACCTGCCGGATGTTGAACATGAACACCTCGCGTTCCGCCTGGGAGACGATGTCGCCTTTGGTGACAACGACGATGTCGGCGAACTTCAGCATCGGCCCGATTTTGCGGGGAGTGTGCACGCCGGAGAGGTTGTCGATGACGCAGACTGCGAGTACTCCGCGGATGTGCGGGGAGCAGCGGTTGCAGAGAGGCCCGCACTTTCGGTGATGAGGATGTCAAACCCTTCCCGTCTGCCCCATCTGACGGCGTCTTCGATGTTGCTGATGAAGAAGTGGTCGGGGCAGAACTTTCCGGCAAACCCGACCTGTACCGGAATGCCGTACTCGGTGTAGCGCTCGTGGTCAAAGGAGGTGAGACAGTCGAACTTGACGACGCCTGTCCTCTGGTTTTTTTCACGCAGAACGTCCGCAAGCCGCAGGATAACCGATGTTTTTCCTGATGAGGGCGGGCCTGCCACGGTTATCAGTCGCATGGAGTAGTTCCTTTAGAGGTATATATTCAGCCTCTTTGCATAAAAATATAGGATTACTCATTCGGCGAGGTTAAAGAAATGGTATTGATCTCTGCGCGAGAGCTTGCTCACAGTTTTTATTACCCCTGCTGTCCCAGTATCATGCATGGTGCGGCTGATTCTTTCCTTTCTGATTGTTGTGGTTATTTTTGCAGCAGCGTCTGCCGGATGCATTCAGCCGCCGGCTGGTGGTTCGGGGGGCGATCAGCCGGCATGGCCGCAGATCGTGCAGACTCCTCACCCGACACCGATTCCGACCGGTGCTGTCGATCCGACACGGTACAGGTACGTCTCCAACTTCAGTAAAGTTCTGTATCAGATAAACATTCTCGAAGACTGGGGACTGACGCAGGAGGATGCGCTGGCGTTTGATGCCGGGATGCAGGTTCGCTATGCGGATGCTTTTGTTTCGGACGGCGGCTGGTATCAGTATAAGATTTTGGAGGATGACTTCTTGTTCCAGTTGGGAAAGGCGGGCGGTCTTGCGGATGCGGAAATTCCTGCATGGATAAACCGGACGAAGTCCGATGCGGTTCGCTTCAGTCATCATCCGCCGGTTATGGGATACGGCGGCTGGACGATTGGAACGTACGGGACTGTTCCAGATGATTCGGAAAATCTCACGTCATGGATCTCTTCACGGATGAAAACTATTTCGGACACAAATGATCCCTATCCCCGCATGAATATCACCGGCTGGGCTGTTGCGGAGGACGGGTACGTTCATCTGTATCTGCAAGGGCCTCTGTATCCGCAGCCGGAAACCAAACAGCAGTTCTATGAGGACTGGAAAACCGCGGCGGCTGCGGGGCAGGGTTTTCGGATGTCTCCCTCAGGTTTGCAATCAGCACAACCTCTGATGCGTATCTGGGAGGAGTTGAAATTGTGATTGAATCTCCGCGGTATTCTGATCTTGTCGGCGTGTCCGGGGAGGCACGGTACTTCCCGCTCTCCGGCACCATCACTGCAATCGACGGGCGGGTGATTGCGTCTGCGTACGTGACAAGTACCTCCGGCAACTCGACGGTCATCACCCCGATCCACAATTACTCCGGTCATCTCGCGGATGTTCCGATCGATTTCGGCAGAATGGTCTACACGGTTACTGCTCAGGATCGCAGCGGCAATCTCTACACAGAAACGGAACGTGTGTTTCTCTATGATCGGGAAAAGTATCTGGACTGGTGATTTTTCGGGGCGTTCTTCTTTCGCAGACGAAGAGAAGATACGGAATTTCCGGGCGCCGGGATCCCCGGCAGGCGCTGCCCATGCATATAGGATTGCCACAAAAAAGCATCAGCATGTTCTATGGCACCTATTGCTGCACATAGATCACTGATGTTTTCATTTTTCGTTCTTATTCGTGAATCATGACCAGCATCATCTTGAACCGGGTCGTCGGGTGCACGGCGTGCGGTACGTTTGCGGGCATGATGATCATCTGTCCGGCTTTCAGGTGATGGGGGACGCCGCCTACCGGAATGTCTGCCTCACCTTCAAGGACGATCACCAGTGCATCGTAGGGGGCAGTGTGCTCGGAGAGTCCTTCACCCGCTTCAAACGCGAATACCGTAACCGTTCCTGCTTTTTTGTTGATGACCATCCGGGAGACAACCGATCCCGGCTGGTACTCCGTGAGCGAGGCGAGATCGACCGGTGTTCCGATCAGGGATTTCGGATCATAATTCATAGCGAGATATCGGTGTGGGAGGAGATAAATCTCTGTTTCCCGGTCAAAAGGGTTTTGCGTATGGTAGAGGTGTTGTGATGAGGGTATTTAGCTGATCTTTCCCAGAAAAAATCCGCCCATATTTCTCCGATGCAGCTAGTACACCACCTCAGAACCACCGCATCATCACAATCGCATCCTCGCCGTCCGCATAGTACTCGCCGAACACAATAACATCCTCGTAACCGATCATCTCATAAAATCCATGCGCCGCCGTGTTGCTTACCCGCACCTCCAGACTGCACGCACAGCACCCGTCCAGAAAAAAGTCCCGTTCCAGTTGCGGAGCAAGAGTCTGCCGATCCCAAATCCCCGCAGTTCCGGAACCACCGCGAGGTTGCAGACATGCCCGTACTTCTCCTCGTTCGTCTCCTCAATGGCTCCTGCGGAAAATCCGACGATCCGTCCGTCCGCTTCTGCGACATAGAACGAGGTCAGAAACACGCCCATCATCTCGATCATGCCCTTATAGTCCCAGGGATCGGAAAAGCACATCAGTTCAATCCGGTAGATCTCCGGAATGTCCTCAAGTGTCGCCTTGCGGAGAGTACAGCCGGCGGCTGTCCCGCCGACGCCGTTCACCACTACCATTGTTATTTTAGTATTGTCGCCGAACTATATTATAGGAGTCTCTGAAAAGAATGGTCACTATATATCCGTTTACCGGTCTTCACCCGTCGGACGCGGCATTTTCGTTTGTTCCGTCTGTTCCGTATGACGTCATAAGCGCAGAAGAGGCAGCCGCAGAAATTGCGAAGAACGATAAAACCCTTCTTCGCGTCATCAGAACCGATGCCGAACTACCGGACATTGATCCGCACGATGATCGCATCTATGAACGTGCCCGCGAGATGTTTGCGCAGATGAAGGCGGACGGCCTTCTCGTTTCCGATGATAAACCGGCGTTTTACCTCTACCGTATCACCCTTGGCGGCGAGACCTTCACGGGCCTCATCTCCTGCGTGAGTGTTGCGGAGTACAAGGACGACACGATCAAGAAGCACGAACTGACCCGCTACGACAAGGAAGAGGACCGTACCCGTCACATCGATGCGGTCTCGGCGCATACCGGTCAGGTGTTCCTGCTCTACAAGGATCCGGGCAGTGTTCATGCCCACATCTCCGCCCTTGCGGATGCCATGCAGCCGTTCGGCGAGTACCGGAGCGAGAGCGGCAATCTGCATCAGATTTACCGCGTGAGCGATCCGGCAGAGATTGCCGGACTTGAGACGATGTTTGCGGAGATCCCAAATCTCTACATCGCCGACGGTCATCACCGTGCCAAGTCCTCGGCCAATGTGTACGACCGCCGGAAGGCGGAGGGCAGATGCACGCCGGATGCCGAGCGGTTTATGAGTGTCCTGTTTGCCCACGACAAGGTGCGGATCTACGGCTACCACCGGCTGGTCCGCGACCTTGCCGGCATGAACGCCGATCAGTTCCTCGGCGATCTCGCCCTGCGGTTCACGGTAACGCGGGTCAAAAAAGTGGGCACGACGAAGAACGCTGTTCCTCCGATGGCGGACGCGGACGGTTCGACCCACATCATCCATCTGTATCTGGAGAGTCAGTGGTATGAGCTGACCCGCCCGGTGGACCCGAAGGCGGATGCGATTGCGAGACTCGACGTCTCGGTGTTACAGGAGTCGGTGCTGGACGATATGCTCGGCATCATCGATCCCCGCGGCGATCCCCGCATCTCCTTTGTCGGCGGTATTGTTCCGCTCGCAGATGTTGTGAAGGAGGTTGATGCGGGCGAGTACTCGGCGGCGTTCATTATGCAGCCGGTGACTGCCCAGGGTGTCATCGATGTTGCGGACAATGCGATGATTATGCCGCCGAAGTCCACCTGGTTTGAGCCGAAACTTCTGTCGGGCATGGTTATTCATGAGATACGGTAATCGAAATTTCTGATTTCTGATGTGCGGTTTACCCGCCCGCGGCGGGCAGCGAACCGCAGAGAAATCAAAAATTCCGATGCATTCGCCGTGCCTCCCCGCCGGGGGGCCCGGCTTCGGTGGGTGCGGCTGTATCGTGATAGAATTTTTTTGTTTCTGAA
>DALTYF010000107.1 GCA_029986195.1 Methanocorpusculum sp.
TTCCTGAGCATCCCACAGAACACACAGAAATTTTCAACCGCATGCCGAAGGCATGCTGCTCACGAACTGTTCCGTGATGTTTTTTCTTCCGTGTGTTTCGTGTCTTCCCGCGGAGCGGCGAGCACGGCTCTGCCGTGCGAATCGTGGGCTGAAATTTGATCAACGACGATCATTTGTAGGCAATAAACGAGTTTTAGTGCAACGCCTCCAAAACCAACTTCTTCAATAGCAAAAAATGCATATATAATTTCACCTATGGCCCCCCAGAAGAAACTCACTCCCGCAATGGAACAGGTCAGGATGTTTAAGGAGCAGTACCCGGACTGTATCCTCTTTATGCGGATGGGCGACTTTTATGAAACCTTCTGGGAAGACGCGGAAATCTGTGCACGGGAACTTGACATCGTCCAGACCTCGCGGTCCAAAGACCCGGAAGGAAACCCGATTCCCCTCGCAGGCATTCCCTATCACGCCCTTGACCTCTATCTCCCCCGGATGATTCGCAAAGGCTACAAGGTTGCCATCTGCGAACAGATAGAAGATCCCAAAACCGCGAAGGGCTGTGTAAAGCGGGATGTTATCCGCGTTGTCACGCCGGGCACGGCAATTGATACCGGCATCGTGGACACCAGCGCGGCACATTACCTAATGGCGCTTGCGGTGGACGCAAAAGCACACGCGGGCCTTGCATTTCTGGATATTACCACCGGCGAATTCTTCGTTGAAGAAATTCCTCTCGAAGAGAACAACGCCTCGCTTGCAACCGAGATAGAACGCTACACTCCGGCAGAAATATTAGTGCCGCAGCAGATTCCGGCAGATCTCATCAGTTTCCTTGCCGGATGCGGCCGGGTAATCACCCCCGGACGCGCCGGTCTCTTCACGGACGGGGAACCGATGCTCTGCACCGCCTTCGGCGTTGCATCGCTTGACGGCTACGACTGTGCCGACTCACCGCTCTGCATCAGTGCGGCTGCCGCCGCACTCCGGTATGCAAAAGAAACCAAGAAGACCGCGCTCCCCCACATCAGCGGCTTTTCCCGCAGACATACGGGCGACGCAATGGTACTGGACGCAATCACCCTGCGCAACCTGGAAATCCTTTCTCCCCTGCGGGGAGACCGGAATGATACCACACTGTTCGGGTTCCTGAACCGCACCAGGACACCGATGGGCAGCCGGACCCTGCGGAATACCGTGACCGTGCCGCTGCTTGATGCGGACGCAATCAACCTGCGGCTGGACGCCGTGGAGTTTTTCACGGGCAGGCCGGTACTCTGTAAAACGCTGGACAGCGTACTTGCAAAAGTTGCCGATATTGAACGGATTGCAGGACGCATTGCCTACGGCAATGCGTCTCCCCGTGACCTTCTGTCACTTGCCGCAAGCCTTGCCCTGCTGCCGGAGATCGGAAAAGAGATCGGCACAACCTCAGGCCTTCTGGCAGAACAGCTTGCCCGCATCCCGGACTTTACCGGAGTTGCCGGCTTAATTACCTCCGCAATAATCGACGACCCGCCGGTCGTGTACCGCAACGGGAACGTGATCCGCTCAGGATACAACGCAGACCTCGACCAGCTCCGGACGGTGGTTGCAACCGGACGGGACTGGATCGCAGAACTTCAGCAGAGCGAACGGGACCGGACCGGCATCAAATCACTGAAGATCGCCTACAACAACGTCTTCGGCTACTACATCGAGGTAACCAGGGCAAACGCGGGCAAAGTCCCGCCCGAGTACGAACGCAAACAGACCACCGTAAACGGCGAACGGTTCACCCTTCCGGCACTTCGCGAACGTGAAGCGCTGATGGCACAGGCGGACGACCGTATTCTTGCACTTGAGGTTACCCTCTACGAATCCCTGCTCGCAACACTGCGTGGCTATGTGCCCGACCTCAAAGAGGCGGCGGAAGGGATCGGCACCATCGATATGCTGATTGCGTTTGCGGAACTTGCATCGGCGAACCGGTATGTGCGGCCGGAGTTCTCCGCAGGCGAAGAACTCCTCATCCGCGACGGCCGTCACCCCATCGTCGAAGACTCGGTTCCGGGCGGCTATGTCCCCAACGACACCGAGATGAACGCATCCGGCGATCAGATTCTGATCCTGACTGGTGCAAACATGGCCGGAAAATCAACCTACATGCGAAGTGTTGCCCTAATCTGCATCATGGCGCAGATCGGATGTTTCGTGCCGGCACGCTACGCAAAGATCGGCATGGTGGATCGGATCTTTACCCGGGTCGGGGCATCCGATGACCTTGCCGGCGGTCAGAGTACGTTCATGGTGGAGATGCTGGAGTTGGCCAACATTCTCAACAACGCAACCGACAAAAGCCTGATTCTTCTGGACGAGATCGGGCGCGGCACCAGTACAGTGGACGGCTACTCCATTGCCCGGGCGGTGCTGGAGTATCTGCACGGAAAAGGGGCGAGCGGGCCCCGGACGCTGTTTGCCACACACTTCCACCAGCTTATCGGCATGGAACAGGAGTTCCGCCGCATGAAGAACTACCACTTTGCCGTAAAGGAGGATCAGCACGACATTACGTTCCTGCGAAAACTGATTCCGGGAGCAACCGACCGGAGTTACGGTATTCATGTGGCACGGATAGCAGGCGTTCCGAAAAAAGTACTGACCCGTGCGGAGGCTATTCTGAATCAGGCGCTCCGCGAGGATGCAGGTTCCGGCGGCAGAAAGTACTATACGCAGATGCTTCTCATGGACACGGCGGCAGAACCGCTGACGCCCGCAGTCTCGGCTGTTGAGGAACGGGTCCGTGAGGCGAACATCAACGAGATGACGCCGATGCAGGCACTGATGTTCATCAATGAACTCAAGTCGATGCTGGAGAGGAAGTAATGGGCATAATCACCGTTCTTGACGAGGAGACAATCAGCCACATCGCCGCAGGCGAGGTGGTGGAACGGGCGGCATCGGTGGTAAAAGAACTGGTGGAAAACGCGATTGATGCCGGGGCCAAACGGATCAGAATCGATCTTGCAGCGGACAAAACCGCCGTGACCCGCATTGCGGTCACGGACGACGGATGCGGCATGGAAAGTGAGGACGCGCTGCTTGCGTTCCGCCAGCATGCGACGAGCAAAATCTCGCGGCCCGAAGACCTTGCGGCCATTGGAACACTCGGGTTCCGGGGCGAGGCAATGGCAAGTATTGCCGCGGTCTCGCAGGTAACGCTTATCACCAAAAGGAGGGGTTCCGAAAGCCCGGAGGCAACCCGCGTGGTGATACACGGCGGGGATCTTGTCGAGCATGCCGCAACCGGGGCACCGGAAGGGACGAGCGTTGTCGTTGCGGGACTTTTCTACAACACACCCGCACGGAGGAAGTTTCAGAAGACGGTCGCAACCGAGCTTGCCCATATCTATGATATGGTGGAGCGGCTGGCACTTGCGCACCGCGAGATTTCGTTTGTACTGTCCTATCAGGGAAAGGAGCGGTTCCGTACCTACGGCAACGGCAGCTTTGAGGATGTGATCGCCGCAGTGTTCGGACAGACGTTTGCCAGAGAACTGGTGCCGGTCGCGGGAACCTACGGGATTGTGAAGGTCGCCGGGTTCGTAAGCCGTCCGGGCTGTGAGATGAAGAGTACGCCGAGCCGATTTTATCTTTCGATTAACCGGCGGCAGGTAACATCGCGGCCGCTCCAGTGGGCGGTGCGTGAGGGATACGGAACGCTTCTGCCGAAGGGTATGTATCCGGCGGCGTTTCTGGATCTGGAGATCAACCCGTCCGATGTGGATGTGAATGTGCATCCGACGAAAAAGGAGGTGCGGCTGTCCCGCGAGCGGGATGTGCAGACAGGGGTACAGGACGCGGTATATTGTGCCCTGCATGAGACGCGGGTGTTTGCGGCGGCGGCAGGACAGGAGATTCCGGAGCCTACCCGGGATGCGGGCGGCAGTGGGTCAGCCGGAGCGGAAGCGGCAATGCTGCCGCTCTCTGTTCTGGGTGAGGCGGTTTCTCCGTATGAACGGCGGATCTCGCCGCAGATGAAGGACCCTGTTCCCCCAAAGGCTCCTGTTGCTGCGGCCTTCCGGCAGACGGACAAACAGCTGCGGCGGACAGAGAGTTTTGAACCGCCGGAGACGACGGAGTTCGTGCCCGAAGTTCTGGGACAGATTGCGGATACGTATATTCTTGCCCGCAACGAGACCGGCGATCTGGTGGTGGTCGATCAGCATGCGGCGCACGAACGGGTGATGTATGATCTCCTGCTTGCCCGGCAGGAACGGGGAATGACCGGTCAGGAGCTGATCGTTCCCGTGCAGCTGAAGTTTACGAAAAAAGAGGCGGCGGCAGTTCCCGACCTGCTCCCGGTGCTTGCAGACGCGGGTTATACGCTTGAGCCGTTCGGGAAGGACATCTGGATGGTGCGCACCGTTCCGGTGGTCTCGGCGTCGCTCGGCGATCCGGCAGTGATTCATGAGATCATTGCCCAGGCGCTGGATAAAAGCTCCTCCGGCGGTGAGGAGAGCGTGCTTGACCGCGTGCTGAAGACAGCGGCCTGCCGGTCAGTGGTAAAGGGGGCAACCCCGATGACGACGGAACAGATGCAGCGTCTGCTCCGCCAGCTGATGGCAACCCGGTCGCCGTACACGTGTCCGCACGGCAGACCGACGACGATCGTACTGACGAAGGATCGGCTTGCGGCGATGTTTCTGCGGACGTGA
>DALTYF010000108.1 GCA_029986195.1 Methanocorpusculum sp.
CAGCTGCCTCCCGCCGCCCGGGTCGAAGTGGGTGAATGCCGAGACCCGCCGTGCCTCGGCGGCTGCCGTCCGGGGGTCGCAAACCAGTCCCACCGGTAAGGTCCGCATGACACTGCCGTTTGTCCTGCTGCCGAAGAGCGAGTCCACCGCCCGGACCGCCGCCTCCGGGAGGCATCCCTGTTCCAGCAAGGTACAGAGTGTCTTCGTGGTTCTGCCGAACGTTACCGGGTCGCGTCGGACCGTCTCTGTCATGCGCAGAAGAAATACATCCCGATCAAACGTCCCGCAGGAGAGGTATGTCCGAAGCAGGGCAAGCGTCATCATCGTGTCGTCCGT
This sequence comes from Methanocorpusculum sp., assembly GCA_029986195.1. Classification (GTDB taxonomy): domain Archaea; phylum Halobacteriota; class Methanomicrobia; order Methanomicrobiales; family Methanocorpusculaceae; genus Methanocorpusculum. Next base: position 337 of record DALTYF010000108.1, read on the forward strand.
TACCGCACCTGCTGCAAGACTGAACTGTCCTCCGCCTGCAACCGGCAGGTTGCAGCGTGTTGCAGGCATCATCCCCTCAAAGCTGAGACCGACTGCGTCACCCGCCGCTGCTCCGAACAGTCCTCCGAAGATCCTTTCCTTCTCAGATATAAACGTCATCCAAAGCCTCATATGTGAGTGTCGTCTCGTCCGGAAAATATGCGGGTCGCACGGGTTCTTTTGGAAATCCGCGTGTGTATCAGCCGTAATCGGGGCGTGCTACAGTGTGTCCGATCCGGTTCATTCTTCTCAGATATAAACGTCACCAATAACCTATATCTGTAAATGAACAGACAAATGTAAGTAATCTTTTGATACGAGGTGTTTTGAAAATATGCAGAAAGAAGAGTTGCTCCACTTACATATGCTAATGGTTCAGATTAAGAAATACTACGAGTCTGTATCCGGAAATACGGTTTCGACAACCGAGTATGATGCAATGCAGATATCCCCCATCCATATTCATAAAAATAAAAATCTTCACCGTGTTGCTCTTCTCACGCTCGGCAACGAGATTGTTACGGAGATGAACGCCCACAAAAAGCCCCAGACCTCCTTCCCTCAGGACTCCGGTGCCAGCGTCATTGCAGAACATTAACTTTTTTCCTTACCTATGGACGAGCATGCTATTCACCGGGAGATAATCTCCCTCATCTTTGCCTCGTCTTCCCCTGATATTCAGAGCATCAAGCTTTCCGTGTGCCGGAAATACTCCCTTGATGCCATGCCGAAAAATTCGGCAATTCTTGCGGCGGCAACCCCGGAAGAGTATGAATCCGTTCGCCGCATGCTGATGGTAAAACCGACGCGGACATTGTCCGGTGTTGCCCCGGTTGCTGTTATGACCTCGCCGTGTGCATGCCCGCACGGGAAATGTCTCCCCTGTCCCGGCGGGCCGGATCATGAGTTCCGGTCGCCGCAGAGTTATACCGGCGAGGAACCGGCGGCTCTTCGTGCCCGGCAGAATGCGTATGATCCCTACCGTCAGGTCACTGCACGGCTCGGCCAGTTCAAACTGCTCGGTCATCATGTGGATAAAGCGGAACTGATCGTCATGGGCGGCACCATGACCGCACGCGAGCCTGCGTATCAGGAGTGGTTCGTCTCTGCATGCCTTCGCGGCATGAACGAGTTCTCCGGAACACCGTCTGCGGCGCACAATCTTGCCGGGCTGATGACCGAGAACGAAACCTCTGCCGTCCGGTGCATTGCAACCACCTTTGAAACAAGACCCGACTGGTGCCGCGAGGAGCACATCAACCGGATGCTTGATCTTGGTGTTACCAAAGTCGAGCTCGGGTTCCAGCATACCAATGATTCTCTGCTTGCGCTGAACAAGCGCGGTCACACTGTTGCCGACAGTGTGGAGGCAAACCGTCTCCTGCGCGATGCCGGGATTAAAGTGGGATTTCATGTTATGCCGAATCTCTACGGCAGCAGCATCCCGCTTGATCGGGAAATGTTTGATACACTCTTCACCGATCCCCGGTTCTGTCCCGATTTTCTGAAGATCTATCCGACGCTGGTAACTCCCGGTGCGGAGCTTGAGGAGCTCTGGAAAACGGGGGAGTATGAAACCTACCCTGAGGATGACCTCGTTGACCTTCTCGCCTACGCCAAGGAACGGCTGCCCGAGTATGTCAGACTCCAGCGGATTCAGCGCGATATCCCGGCAAAACTCATCGTGTCCGGGTCTATTCACGGTCACATCCGCCAGATGGCGCAGAAGCGTCTTGCCGATCAGGGGAAACAGTGCCGCTGCATCCGGTGCCGTGAGATCGGGCGGCGGCCAAGTCATGCATCCGTTGAGGAAAAAACCCTCACCTACGCGTGCTGCGGCGGGACCGAACAGTTCCTTTCTACCGTTGCCGGGGACGCCCTGATAGGGTTTGTGCGTCTGCGGTTCCCGGGAAGTGTTTTCCGCGCGGAACTTGACGGGGCGGCGCTCGTCCGCGAACTGCACGTGTACGGCAGTATTGTGCCGCTTGGTGAGCACGGTGAGGGTGAGGACCGCCAGCACCGTTCCTACGGTCGGAACCTGTTATCCCGTGCCGAAGACACCGCCCGCAGTGCCGGGTATGACAAGGTCGCGGTTATGAGCGGTGTCGGGGTTCGGCCCTACTATCGCAAACAGGGATATGTGCGGACAGGCCCATATATGATCAAGACGTTATGAAGCCGGCCACCTATGAGTTCCTCAGGCAGCGGTTCTCTGCCTACTACAACGGAGATGTGCAGGGAGCCGGAGCCGTATATATTCCCGAGGCGCTCACGGAACGGGAATGGGGCTTCATTTTCTTTTCGAGCGGTGCAAAGGCGGCCGGTATGCGCCGTCACCTTTCCTTCAGTTCTCCCGAGGAGGTACACACGTATCTCAAAACCATGACTCCCGCGCATGTTTACTATTCAACCGCCTACTACGCGCGTCCGGGAGCAGGGCAGATGAGCGACAAGGGATGGCTGGGTGCGGATCTCATCTTCGATCTTGATGCAGACCATATTGTCCGGGGTCCGTACGATGTCATGCTTGCGCGGGTGAAGGAGGAGCTGTTCAAGCTCATCGATATGCTGACGGCAGAGCTTGGATTTTCGGAGCGCGATCTCCGCATCAACTTTTCCGGCGGCCGCGGCTATCATATCCATGTCCCGACCCTTGCGGTCCGCGGCTGGGACAGTGCCGAGCGGCGCGAGCTGGTCAATTATGTGTCGGGAACCGGTCTGTCCGCAGAGAGTATGCTTGCAGGTCCGGCGCGGGACAGGGGCTGGCAGAAACGTTACCGCGCAGCCCTTCTTGCAGAGCTTGACAGGATAGCGGCACTGGACAGTGATGCGCAGACCGGGTACCTCACCGGTCTGAAGGGGGTCTCCGATAAGTTTGCCGCAGGATTCCTGAAAAATCTTGATGCCACCCGTGCAACCGCCGCAGCCATGCCGGAGAGACTGCTGGAAAACAAGGTCATCCGGGCAGTTATCAACCCGGAGAACAAGCCGTTTCAGGATCAGATTCTCGGGATGGCTGCCCAGGCCGATGAGCCGGTTACCACCGATATCAAGCGGCTCATCCGCCATCCCGGGTCTTTGCACGGGGGTTCCGGCATGCGGGTAACTCCGCTTGAGATCAGCCGTCTTGCCGCGTTCGATCCGCTGATCGATGCCGTGGTTTTCGGTGAGCGGCAGGTAACGGTTGAGTGTTCCTTCCCGCTGTCGATGCCGATACTCGGAAACCGCTATGATCTTGCCGCAGGTTCGAACACGGTCCCCGAAGCACTTGCGGTTTTTCTCTGCTGTCGCGGTATTGCAGAGATCGGAGGAGTGTAAATGCCTGACCGCATCAGCATCTCGGAACTTCACGGATATTTAATCGATGAGCGCAACAGTGGTTCCCTTACCGAGATTCCGGCAACGCTTTACGAAGAGGTGCACGCGGAGCTCTCCGCCCTGACCGGTGAGGCGCGCAGCATGGGTGATCCGTTCGGGGAGGGTGTGCAGATTCTTTTGAAGGAGCGTGAAAGCCTGCGCGAGTACATCCGCGACCTCTATGCCGAACGTACCCGTAAAATCTTTTCGCTGGCCCTTGCCAAAGCAACCGGCGAAGAGATCAACCGCGAAGAGCTTCGCGCCATGGTTCCCGGAGAGCGTTCGCTCTATGAGGTTGTGGCTGACTCGGCCACCGCATGCAGAAAGGCTCTTCTTGACGGTAAACAGATAGTAGATACCACAACCGCATTCCACTTTACCCCGTCGGAGACAGGGCCGGTGGCAGATGAGCCGCTTTTGGCTGATGCGGCATCGTTTGCGGACGCGCATGCAGATGAAGTGTTCCAGAACGGCAACGCCGATGCAGAAACTGCTCCCGAATCGTACCGCGTGATTATGGTACAAGAAAAAGTCGAGGAATTTCAGGATTATAGCGGACGGTGCTATGCTCTTTCGCCAGGAGACATCGTTTCGCTGCCACAACCCATGGCAGAAATTCTTTGCAACCGCAACATAGCATTAAATATCAGGCTTCGCAAATAAGTATGGTATTCGGTATCCTTGATTTAGAGGGGACAATATTCATGAAAAAACCAGTAAAATTCAACACCTACTGCCCGTACTGCCGGAAGCACACCGAGCACGAGGTGGAAAAGGTAAAGAAGGGTAAGACAACCGGCCTCCACTGGATTGACCGGCAGAAGGCACGCCGCAGCTCCGTTGGAAACCGTGGTAAATTCGGTAAGGTTCCGGGAGGAGACAAGCCGACCAAGAAGATCAACGTACGCTACCGGTGCAAGGAGTGCGGAAAGGCACACCTGAGAGCAGGATACCGCGCTG
>DALTYF010000109.1 GCA_029986195.1 Methanocorpusculum sp.
GAATGCATCGAAGAGAGTCGGGAACCGCTCGTCGGTCGGACGGGAGAGGATCATCTTGATCTCGTTTAAGTCAGTGTGGTGGTAGATATCGGTATCAAGGGAACGGAGTGCTTTCTTGAAACCCTCTTCAACCGTTCTGCCGATTGCCATGACCTCACCGGTGGACTTCATCGCGGTGGTGAGCGTTCTGTCCGCGGTCTTGAACTTGTCAAACGGCCAGCGGGAAACTTTGACCACAACATAATCGACTGCCGGTTCAAAGCAAGCCGGGGTTGTGCCGGTAACGGTGTTCATGATCTCGTCGAGTCTCAGACCGATTGCGACCTTTGCCGCAACCCGGGCGATCGGATAACCCGTTGCCTTGGAGGCGAGGGCAGAAGATCTTGATACACGCGGGTTGACTTCAATGACCCGGTAGTCACCGTTGTTAAAGGCGAACTGGATGTTGCAGCCTCCTTGCACGTTGAGTGCCCGGATGATTTTGATCGCGGCCCTGCGCATGATACCGAACTGATCCGCAGTGAGGGTGAGAATCGGTGCGACGACGACGGACTCTCCGGTGTGAACGCCCATGGGGTCGACGTTTTCCATACCGCAGATGATGATACAGGTGTCGGCCGCATCCCGCATAACCTCGAACTCAATCTCGTTCCAGCCTTTGACGGACTCTTCGATTAAGACCTGATGGACACGGGACTTGGTGAGACCGTGTTCGACGATCTTTCTGAGTTCGTCTTTCGTGGCTGCAACCCCTCCGCCGCTGCCGCCGAGAGTGTATGCGGGACGGATAATTGCCGGAAGGCCGACGGTCTCGTATGCTTCGTCAAGCTGTTCCATCTTGGTTAAGATGAAACTCTTCGGAACCGGTTCTCCGATCTCGAGCATGAGATTTTTGAACATCTCACGGTCTTCCCCATGATAGATTGCCTCAAGCGGGGTGCCGAGAATCTGAACACCATCAAGCGCTCCCATCTCATAGAGTTCCGCGGTGAGGTTCAGACCGGTCTGACCGCCCATACCGGAGAGAATACCGTCCGGCTTTTCCTTTTTGATGATCTCGGCGATGATCTCTGCCTTTAAGGGTTCGACATAGACTTTATCGGCGGTCTCGGGATCGGTCTGAATCGTTGCCGGGTTGGAGTTCACGAGGACGACTTCGATACCTTCTTCGCGGACAGCCTTACACGCCTGACTGCCTGCATAGTCAAACTCTGCTGCCTGACCGATCTGGATCGGTCCTGATCCGATTAAGAGGACTTTTTTGAGTGTTGGGTTTTTAGGCATCGGGGATTCCTCTGTACATGATGTCGTAAATTGGTTTTTCCGCTCCATCGTGAACCGCATCGTGTTCGGGGTGGAACTGTACGCAGTAGATGCCGAGGTCGTTGTTAACGAATCCTTCGACGGTCTGGTCGTTTACGTTGATGCAGGAGACTTCGCATCCTTCCGGGAGGCTGTCGCCGATTACAGCGTAGCCGTGACCCTGATAGGTGACGGCAACCGAGCCGTCGGAGAACCTGACCGGCTGGCTTGCGCCGCGGTGACCGAGTCTGAGTTTCTCCACTCCGCCGCCGAGTGCTGTGGCGATGATCTCGGTTCCCATGCAGACACCCTGTACCGGGATGGTGCCGAGAATATTTTTGACGGTTGTAACGGCTTTTGGTGCGGCGAACGGGTAGCCGGGACCGTTGGTGAGGAAAAGTGCCTGCGGGTTTTCCGCGAGAATGACATCAGCCGGCGTTCCGTAGGGGTAGATGTAGAGATCTGCGCCACGGTTGTGCAGACTCTGCAGAATGGACTTTCTGCATCCGAGATCGAGCACGGCGATCTTTTTGCCGGTGCCCGGAATATGATAGGCTTCCTTACAGGTGACATCCGGAATGAGTTCACGTGTTTCCTGCACAGGGGCGTTCTGGGCGAGGCGGACTGCTTCGTGTCCGTCATCAGAGCCAGTCAGGAGTGCCGCACGCATGACGCCCTGCTCTCTGAGTTTGATGGTGAGCATACGGGTGTCGACTCCCTCAATTCCCATGAGTCCGTTTTCTTCGAAGTACTGACCAAGTGTTGGTTCGTGCTTCGGGAACTCGCAGAGTTCACGGACAATGGCACCGGCTGCGTGGACCTTGCCGCTCTGGAGCTGATCGGGGTTTGCGCCATAGTTTCCCACGAGCGGGTAGCCGAACATTAATAATTGTCCGGCTGTGCTCGGGTCGCTGAGGGCTTCCATGTATCCGTTGGATACGAGGGTTACTACCAGTTCGCCGGCTGCTGTGCCTTCGACGCCGAAGCCGCTGCCGGTGATGATAGTTCCGTCTTCAAGTCCTAAGACCGCCTTCATGTTTTGTACCGTCTTATATGTCGGTTATGTGAGGTAATAAGGCTAATCTCTGATGTCTCTATGTGTAATTGGAAAAAGTATAGTGAATTCTTATTTACTATTGTTTTTTGTATGTTTATCAATAGGTTATCGGTGTGATCTATAGTTTCCCGGGGTGGTGCTGATTTCCGGTACTTTCCAAAAATTTTTGTTTTCTGCGTTATTTTTCTGTGGGTTATTTTCCCGGTTGTTTTTGCCATTCTAAGGAATATCTGTGGTATTTTATTTTTTGAGTCTGCGATTTTTTTGTATTTTTCCAAAATTCACACAAAATTCTTTTTAATTTGGATTTCCTCGTTGTTTCGCAGATAATTCTTCTGGGTCTGCGGGTGGTCCGGAGGATTTTCTTTGGGAAAGTACTTGTTTATCTCTCTGTTTTTCCGGAGATGCAGGGTGTTGGGGAAATAATTCTGCATTGGTGTTTTAGTGGTATATAAATTCTCTGACCAAAGTCTCTTCAGTAACAATGTGAACTTTTGTGAACTCCGCGGAAAACGGTTGTATCCCTGATTATTTCTTTTTGCTTTTGTTTTTGTGATTAGGCAGGCCGTGGCGGATCGGTTTTCTTTCGCAATTGATCCCGTGACGCTCATTTTTTGCGGATTGGTCTATTTTACGGGTATTTGCGGGGCAGTTCGTTTGTCAGATTGAATCATTCAAAAATTATCAGTAGCGATATGTTGGTACTGCAAAAAAGGGAGGGGATTACAGGAGTGGCGAGACCAGCCGGCAGATGCCTTCCTTGAATTTGATCCATTTCGGGCGGTTGTTGTACATCTCAACCGTCACCTGTGTGCACTTCTCCTCCATCTCCCGGAGCATAATTTCATCCATTTTCCGGCCGAACGCCTCGTCGTACACGAATGCATCCGTCTCAAAGTTCAGTTTGAAACTGCGGATATCCCAGTTCGCCGTACCTATCGCAGACGCCACACCGTCGATGATCGCCGTCTTGCTGTGAATGAATCCATTATCATACGTGTAGCCTTTTGCCATCGCCCGGATCAGATCTCCGAGATACGAGTAGCTCGCCCAGTACACAAACGGATGGTCCGGTTTGCATGGAATGACAATCCTCACATCAATGCCGGACCGAATCGCCATCAGAAGCGAGGTGAAGATCGTCTCATCCGGAATGAAATACGGCGAATGGATGTAGATGGATTTGCGGGCGTGGCCAATCAGGCTGACGAATCCTGCATAGATTGCCCGGCCGGACGAGGCAATCTGCACGCCGGAAGGTCCGTACGGGAAGTTGAGCGCTTCCATTGGGTAATACGGGCTGTTTTCGCTGACCTTCACCGGTGAATCCGGCACCGCATAGTTCCAGTCCATGATGAACCGCGTCTGCAGACCTGCAACCGCTCCGCCGTGGAGTCGCAGATGCGTGTCGCGCCAGTATCCGAGCGGTCCTTTGGCCCGAGATATTCGTCACCGATGTTGAACCCGCCGATGAATCCGGTTTTGCCGTCCACGACAAGAATTTTCCGGTGGTTGCGGAAGTTGATGCGCGTGTTGAGGAACGGGATCTTCAGCGGGAAAAAGATTGCAACCTGCCCGCCTGCCGCCCGGAGATTTGCGAAGAACTCGCGTTTTACTTTCTGTACTCCGACCGCATCGAAGAGCACCCGCACCTCAACACCTGCAGCCGCACGTTCGGTGAGGAGATCAATGATCTCGCGGCCGAGTTCGTCACCCCGCAGGATATAATATTCCATGTGGATGTGATGTTCTGCAGATTTGATCGCTTCCTTGAACGCAGCGAACTTGTCCTCACCATGAACGTAGACATCAACCGCATTGTTGTCCGAGTAGGCGGCGTTGTCCTGGTTGAGGAGAAGCGCCATGATGCTGTCGAACCGTTCAATCTCCGGCGGCAGGTTCATGTCCTTTTCGAGAATTTTCCGGTACTGATCCCGTGCAACCCCGGCGATGCCTTCATCAGCCGGCGGTTTTTTTGCTGAAGATATGTTCTCCGTAGAGGTGTCTGCCGAAGAACAGATACACGACGAAGCCGACAATCGGCAGGAAGAGAATCAGGAGCAGCCACCCGGCCACAACCTGCGGTTTTCTTCGTTCGAGGAAGAGCAGGGTTATACAGGCGCCGATATCCACGAGGAGAATAATGAGAATGAAAAACCATGCAACTCCCTCGGCGATGAGGTTCAGCAGAAGATCAAACATACGTTACTCCCTATTGCACGTAGGGAGAGATATATTTTCCATGCACACGCATGGGATAGTAATGGCGTTATCCTACAGACAGTTCTGTCGTTTCTGGGGCAAGGGGT
>DALTYF010000110.1 GCA_029986195.1 Methanocorpusculum sp.
ACCCCGACACCTGCGGAAACGCTCAACCCCACTCCGCAGACAACCACGGCGACTCCTGCGGCAACCGCAACACCGAAGCCAGAACGAACCCAGATGCCCATGCACCAGATAGACGGTTCCGGGACGACCGAGTCCTGGGAGATCTGGCTGGACAAAGGGGTGTCTATCGTGACGGCAAAGAACTACGGTTCCGGGAACTTCGTGGTGTGGCTTTCCAAAAACGGTAAACATCAGGACATGCTCTTCAACGAACTGAACGCGTATGAAGGAAAGGCCGCCTTTGCAATTGAGGAAACCGGATACTACACGTTTGACGTGATTGCGTCGGGCACGTGGGCTTTGATCGTGGACGGCCCGTACGATGTGAACCTTGCCTCCTTCAATGACTACCGGTCAAACGGGATTATGTTCATCAGCGGGTCAAACTCGATGACGTCCGCTCCGTTTACGCTGGAAAAAGGAGTAGCAGTCTTTAACGGATACTATCTTGGATCGGATCAGATCGCGGCAACGCTGTATGTGAACGGGCTGGCGGCAGGAACGCTGGACTCGGACAAAAGGCCTGCCAAGACACAGATCGTCTATCCGGTGACAGTTGCCGGTTCCTATACCCTGAACGTCAACCAGGTTCCAATCTACATAGGAACCCAACCAAAAGGTGACAGTTGCCGGTTCCTATACCCTGAACGTCAACACCGCCGGGGCCTGGGGCTTTGAGGTCACCCAGCCGCTTCCGATGAATCCTGCGCCGTTTACCTCCATCTCCGGAACGGGCGATGAAGTGACGCCGTATTATGCGATCACCGGCGATCAGATGCTGACGATGTCGAACTCCGGTAAAAATCCGGCAGCCGTGGTGTTCTATGAAGCAGACGGAACGGTTGCGGGCGATGTGGTGATTCCGGCGGGAGTCACGGACTTTCGCGCTATCTGCTGAAGAATCCGAAGGCCGGAGGAACGGTAGTCTGCCTTGCGGCGGTTACTGCGGACGGGGCCTGGTCGGTATCAGGAACCCATTCCTGAAAAAATATTTTTTCCTTTTTTTCCTCTGCCCGGGCATCACAGATAATGTATTTCCCTACGTCTTGGCGGAACTCCGCGCTTGTACCGCACGCGGGGATGACCGATAATTATAGGCACAGTGGAGCTTCTTCTCCGCAGGAATCTCCGGGAAGAACTCGGAGAATCGTTTAGGAGGATCCTTTTCTGCGGCAAGAATCAGAAACAGGGAATAAAATCCTCCCAGTCCCAGCGTGTACCCGGCAAGCTCCATTCGTGCCATTGCGAGAACCGCATCGACGGAAACTTTTGAAAAGGCAAGAATAAGTTGTCTTCCTTCCCAGAGGAACGGGTGTCCTTTGGGACTGGTACCGGTTCCTTCCATGTATTCACAAAACTGATGTATCCGGGGAAGTTCGTACTCGCAGGGCTTGAGGATCTCATAGAGTATTCTCATAAAATCATCAAGACGCTCGTCGAGTACAACGAACTCAACGTCCTGCCGGTTCATTGCCGACGGTGTATACCCGCCCGCGGCAAACAGTTTCTCAAACTCCTCCCGGGAGACCTTCTCCTCCGTAAACCACCGTATGCTGCGGCGGTCCTGCAGAAATTTCAGAAAATCAGGATACGAAATATGCTCTCCGGCTACCGGCTCCCTGGTAAATCCCGGAAACGCGGGAAGGGATATTGCATTTTTGGGGCATATAGAGTAGCACTGATAACAGGAGAAGCAGTCATTGCCAGTATAGACCGCTTTTTTATCAATGATAGCGATGCTGTCACGGATACAGATCGCAGAACAACGGTTGCATCCGATACATTTGTCCGGATCGATCGCGATGGCAGGTTCCATGGTTATGTCGTCAGGTAGGTGTTCTGCGGTATTGAGGAGTGGGTTTTGACGGAACGGCACCCGGGCTTCAGTGAACCGGTTCGTAGTCGATCTGCGACACCTCATCGGTTGCCTCGAGTCTGAAGATGACAGGGCGCAGGCCGTCATTACAGCAGCAGATGGCAACGCCGGGCGTTCGTATCCAGTCGCCGTAGTAGAAGAGATCCTTTCCCGCACCGTGAGCGAGAGCAAAAACATACTGGTACATCGCTTTCCATGCCTCATCGCAAAACCCTGCGGGTTTTGCGTAGTCGGCATAAAAGATCTGTCCGGCTTTCAGCATGGGGCAGGCACCCAGCCCGGGAACGCCGTACTCTTCGGCAAGTTCCTTGTCGAACGTTGTCTTCAATACGGTTATCTTCACTTTTTTCATCACGGCACTCACTCGGTTTTTATTTTGTAGAACTTTCCGTCGGCGGCGTATTTGGCAAGAGTGCCGTCCTCCATCTGATAGACCTGACCGACCACGAACTCCGGCGGTTTTTCTTCGGCAAAGACCTCCTGCGCCCGCTCGCCGGCATTTTCCAGAATGATCTCCTGACGGGGACTGATGAGCCGCTTGTTGTACTTCTTTTCGATGCGGGAGATGACCGCAATCAGGATCAGACATCCAATGATAACAATGCCGAAAATGATCCAGCTGTTCATCCCCACTTCTGCTCCCTCATACATACGTACCTTTCCTATGGGACATAATGCCGGATAAAAGTAATCCGTCATATCATTGCATGTCAACATGTGCCATGCTAAACATTAGCGTGTTATTTATACTTGGAATACCCAATGATGATACTGCATTATCTGTGGTTCGGGCAGGCGGGGATTTGAGCGCTTGAACTCCAGATTCCACGCCCGGATCACGCTGGATGCGGCAGGCAGGTTTGATCATGATTGATACCGGTTCTGTTGCGTGGGTTTTGGCATCCACTGCTCTTGTACTGCTGATGACTCCCGCCCTCGGTCTGTTCTACGGGGGCATGGTGCGGAAGAAGAATTTCCTGTCGGTGCTGATGCTGGTGTTTGCGTCGCTGATGCTGGTGATTCTCCAGTGGTTTCTGGTCGGCTACTCGCTGGCGTTCGGTACCACGCATCTGGGGATCATCGGCGGTCTGGAACATCTGGGTCTTGCGGGCGTAGGATTTGAGGCTCTTCGGGGTCTGGAGATTCCGGATCTGCTGTTCGCGGCGTTTCAGATGACGTTTGCGGGACTGACGCTGGCAATTATTGTGTCGGGTGTTGCGGAACGTATCCGGTTTGAGGCGTTTTTGATCTTCGGTATTTTATGGACAACATTTGTGTACGATCCGCTCGCCCACTGGCTGTGGGGCGGCGGCTGGCTGGCACAGCTTGGTGCTCTGGATTATGCGGGAGGAACGGTCGTCCATATCAGTGCCGGGTTCGGCGCTCTGGCTCTTGCAATTTATATCGGAAAGCGGTCGGGTTTTGGTGTGCACAACTTAAATCCGCAGAATATTCCGATGACCTTTTTTGCCGGTGGTCTGCTGCTGTTCGGCTGGATGGGATTTAACGGCGGCAGTGCGCTTGCGGCAAACGAGACGGCGATTCATGCGATAATGGTGACGCTGATTTCTGCGGCTGCCGGTACGATCTCCTGGATGATTGTGAACTGGCGGCACGGGAAACCGAGTTCGCTCGGTTTTGTCTCCGGAACGATTGCAGGTCTCGGGGCGATTACGCCTGCTGCCGGGTTTGTGGATATGGGGGCTGCTCTTCTGATCGGTGTTGTTGCGGGCGTTCTCCGTAATGTCACGTAATCATCCCCCCCTATCCGTGCTGCTCTTCTGATCGGTGTTGTTGCGGGCGTTCTCTGTTACTACGCACTTCTCTGGCGGGTGAAGCATACGTTTGATGAGAGCCTGGATGCCTGGGCAGTGCACGGGGTCGGCGGATTCTGGGGAACGATCGCCTGCGGTATTTTTGCGGCGGCTTCGGTCGGCGGTATCTCTGGACTGCTGGAAGGAAATGCGTATCTGTTCGGCGTCCAGATTCTGGATGCGGTGGTGACCGCAGCGTTTGCGTTCGGGGTGACGTACTTCCTTGCGTGGATTGTGGACAAGACGATCGGTCTGCGGGTGACGGAGGACGAGGAGTACATCGGTCTGGATCTGACGCAGCACGGTGAGATGGTTACCTGAACAATTTTACATTTTTCCCATTTCCTTTGAACCCACTTTTTTTAATTTTTGAGAACCATTAAAAGCGTCTGTATTCCGATTGAACGCAGAATATACGGATGCATGTCAGTCTGTGTCAACACCATTATGAGAATTACCCTCCATTAGGTACTCGGTAAAAAGGCGATAGACAGCAATGTATGAATATTTCACTGCTGCATCATGCGGCGCACTATGCGGAGTAGTGCTTGTGTACGCAACTTGGTTCTGGAAATCTCGCAATAATGCAAAAGCTACCCCCGTCCCTCTCCCTGAAAACGAAAGAAGATTACATGAAATTACCGGGATACTGATTTTACTTTTTGTGGTCATCTATCTCGCAAGTCTCTGTGTAGTCGGGATCTGACACTCCAATAAATGCCCGTTCACATTTCAAAATGAGTGCACAGGTGTAAAAGAAACAAAATGGAGAGTCGATGAGAATACATTCCCGGAGATACGGTTAAAAGTCAGCCAGACATTTGAAAAAAAGAGAGAACTTACTTCTCCGCAAAGATCATCTTCAGCAGATCCACCGATCGGACCATGCCGTACGATCCCTTCGCGGCGATCTC
>DALTYF010000111.1 GCA_029986195.1 Methanocorpusculum sp.
GCATTTGCCGCATACCCAAAACGGAGAAGCAAAGAAAGCATCGGAGTTCAAAAAGAGAGCATAGAGTAGATCACAGATTGCGCAGCCGATCCTTCAGATCGGCTGCCGACACCGGCACCACTTCCACACTTTCCGCATACAGTCGGGAGTTTTTACAGACGCCTCTTACCCGGATACGGGCCGCCGGAACAAGCGGCAGATCGGTTACCAGCAGAAGGGCTTGTGTTCCGTCATCGATTGTCATCCCTTCACACCGGGGAACAACAAACCCCTCAACCTCGGTATAGACGCCTTCCTCTTCCCGTTCCCGCAGAACCGCGCCGCGACCGACGGAAAGCTCCACATCCCCGTACTTGTTCAGCTTTGCCGGTGCGTTGATGACCTCAACTCTGTCCCCGGCGAACACCGCCGTATCCGCGGCTTCATTCCAGCAGGCAACGTTTACGTATCCGTATCCGGTCTCGCTGTCAAGTTTGATGTTCTTCACCCGTGACTCGGTTCCCCGGCGGGTGGTAAACGTTCGGATGGGCGAGACGGATCGCACAACACCGGTCACCACCGATGTCTGTCCTTCGGTGACATCGCCTGCATCGCAGGTGAGAACTTCGATCGGTTCTGCGTACGGTGTTATCACCACACTGCCGCCTGCGACATACTCAACCGAATCTTCATCCTCTTTCCGCGTGAGTCCGGCAAAACTTACTGATACTCCTTCCTCCAGATCCGCGAACAGTTCCGGTTCCCAGGTAATGATCCGTGCTGTTCCGGATGGATCGCCTACGAGGATCTCCTGAAGCTCGGACAGGGATCCGTCACGGCGGGTGATTTCGCGGATGTTTCCGAGGTGGATCACGTTTGCCGCCAGCGGGACCTTCATCGTTTCGGACTTCGGCGGTTTCTTCGTCTCAACGATGGTGACCCGGCTTGGTCTGAGTGCGGCACAGGTCACCTCGTTCCGGTAACCGGGCCGCGGCTTTGCGATCACCTCAAGGACCGATCCGACCTCAAGCTCCGGGACAGCCGCGGCCATTGCGTCCCACAGGGTCATCTTCACCGTGCCGGTCGGATCACCGAGGATGAGGGATGCCACCAGCCCCGGTTCCTGGTCTTCGCCGCCACCGTCCCGTTTGAACTCGCGGGGAGGAGTTATCTCAAGAATTTTTCCGAAAAAAGATACGAGGGCGGTGACGGTATTTCTGATCTCACCGATTTTTATGTGACTGCGCCCCAGCTCCTCAACGACGAGCATGGCGGCGCAGACTTCATCAACCGCACCGCCGAGTTCTTCACATTTGTTTTTTACCCGCTCGTCAAACTCCTCTTTGGTCAGCAGATCGGAGACGAGCGCATAGTGCATGGGTTACTTCCTGTGCCAGGACGGATACACGACGGTGGCCGTCATATCCTCATAGGTTTCGGCGCGGCGCATCAGTTCGGCTTTGTCGCCGTTCACGAGAACTTCCGGGCATCGCGGGCGGCTGTTGTACTGCGAGGACATGGCATAGCCGTATGCGCCGGCATCCAGAACCGCGATGACATCACCGGTCACGGTCTTTGGGAGTTTCCGGTCGGCTGCGAGAATGTCACCGGTCTCACAAATTGGGCCGGTGACGGTTGCGGTGATCTCCGCGGGTGCGTCGGCCTTGTTTGCCACCATCACTTCGTGCCAGGAGTCATACATGGCCGGGCGGATCAGGAGGTTGAACCCTGCGTCCACGTTGATGAAGGTCTTGTGGACGGTTTTAACCGAGTTGACACCGGTCAGCAGAATGGTGGATTCTCCGACCATCCAGCGTCCGGGTTCGACCCAGAATGCGGGCGAGATGCCGGCATCTTTGCAGGCATCCACAAAGACGGGCATAACGGCTGCGGCGTACTCTTCGGGAGTCGGGGCCGCGTCTTGGTTTTCCCCGCGGTGATACGGAATGCCGAGGCCTCCGCCGAAGTCCACAAACTCCAGTTTGATACCGAGTCTGGTGATCTCTTTTGCCACGTTCATAATGACGCCGCAGGCGATTCTGAACGGCTCTATCTCCAGAATCTGCGAGCCGATATGGCAGTGCATGCCGACCGGAACGATGTACTCGCAGGCAAGCGCTTCGGCGTAGGCGTCAAGGATCATCTCTGCCGGAATGCCGAACTTGCTGTTTTTGATGCCGGTTGCGATCTTCGGATGGGTCGGGACGTTGATCTCCGGATTGACACGGAAGCCGATCTTTGCGGTCTTCTTCATCTCTCTGGTGATGGCATCGAGCTGATGGAGTTCGTCAACGGAGTCCACGGAGATCTTGATACCGTGTTCAACTGCCGCCCGGAGATCGGCAGCGGTTTTGGAGCTGCCGTTGAAGAGCAGTTTTTCCGGAGGCATACCGCTTTCAAGAGCTGCACGCATCTCACCTAAGGAGAAGACGTCAGCCCCTGCACCCTCGCGGGCGAGGGTCTGGATGAGGACCGGATTTTCGTTTGCTTTTGCGGCGTAGAGCAGCTGGACGTTGTCCGTGTATGTTTTGAGGGCTGCTTCAAAGCGGCGGAAGTTTTTGATTACGTGGGTTTCGTTGGTGACGTAGAGCGGTGTGCCGAATTTTTTTGCAAGCTCTACGGTATCAACGCCGCCGCAGTAGAGGTGGCCGCCCTGAATGGAAAGTGATTCGGGAAGATTCATTTCAGTTACCGGTGATGTTGTGTTCTTTCATGCGTTCGATTGCTTCGCTGATGCGTTCTACCGGGCGGGTGATGGCGAAGCGGACGTAGCCTTCTCCGTTCGGGCCGAAGCCGGTTCCGGGGGTGACGACGATTCCTGCTTCGTTGATCATTTTCTGGGTGAACGCAACGGAGTTGTCCACTTTCATCCAGACGTAGAAGGTTGCTTTGGGTACGTGGACGGTGAATCCGAGCGACTGAAGGCCGGAGACGAGTGCGTCGCGGCGTTCCTGATAGATGGCGCAGGCATGGGCGACACAGTCCTGCGGGCCGGTAAGTGCGACGATTGCGGCACGCTGGACTGCGTCGAATGCTCCTGAGTCGATGTTGGTTTTGACGCGGCCGAATGCCCCGATGAGGCCTGCGTTGCCGACGGCCATGCCGATACGCCAGCCGGTCATGTTGTAGGTTTTGGAGAGTGAGTGGGTTTCTATGCCGACGTCCATTGCGCCGCTTGCCTGAAGGAAGGAGGGTGCCTTGTAGCCGTCGTAGGAGATTTCGGAGTAGTAGGCGTTGTCGTGGACGACGATGATGTCGTTGTTTTTGGCGAACTCGACGGTTTCGTCGAAGAATTTCATGGGAGCGACTGCGCCGGTCGGGTTGTTCGGGTAGCCGATGAACATGAGTTTTCCGCGGACGACGTCTTTGGGGATTGCGTCGTAGTCGGGGAGGAAGTTGTTTTCTTCAAGGAGCGGCATGTTGTAGCATTTTCCTTCGGCAAAGAGGGTGGAGGTCTTGTAGACGGGGTAACCCGGGTCGGACGCAAGCACGTAGTCTCCCGGGTTTACAAACGCCTCAGGGATGTGTGCAATACCTTCCTTGGAGCCGATGAGTGCCAGAACTTCTTTGGCAGGGTCAAGAATTACGTTGAACCGGTTTTTGTACCAGGCGGCGACCGCTTTGCGGTACTCGATCATGCCGAGGTAGTCGGGGTAGTGGTGGGTTGCCGGATCACGTGCTGCTTCGCACAGTGCATCAACGATGTGTGCGGGAGTCGCGAGATCCGGGTCTCCTACTCCGAGGTCGATGAGGTCAACGCCTTCGGCACGTTTCTGTGCTTTGATAGCGTCGATCTGGGCAAACAGATAGGGAGGTAAGTTGTCCAGGCGTTTTGCGTACATTGCTAAGTATGTTAGATTCTGACATAGTTAAGAGTCACGGATAGGGGTGGGGAAATTGTCAACATCCGCATATCCATATCTTTTCAAATACAAGAAGAGCAATATACTATTATCAGATCAATTCACAGCGTGAATTGCATGTGCCGAGGTGACCGGAACGGACAAGAAAATTGTGTATATGGATCATGCCGCAACAACGTATGCGGCGCCGGAGGTTGTGGAGGCGATGCTTCCGTACTTCTCCGAAAAATTCGGCAACCCGTCGTCGGTGTACAGCATCGGCCAGGAGAACAAAGCGGCAATTGATGCGGCTCGTGCGCAGGTTGCGGCCGCCATCAATGCGGAGCCAAACGAGATTTACTTTACCGCCGGCGGTTCTGAGTCCGATAACTGGGTACTCAAGGGCGTTGCTTTTGCAAACATCCGTAAGGGAAAGCACATCATCACCACCGCAGTTGAGCACCACGCGATTCTGCATGCAGCCGAGTGGCTGCAGTCTCAGGGTTTTGAGGTGACGTATCTGCCGGTGGACAGCTACGGGATGGTGTCACCTGCGGATGTGGAGAAGGCGATTCGTCCGGATACAATGCTCATCTCCGTCATGTATGCCAACAATGAGGTTGGAACCATCCAGCCGGTTGCAGAGATCGGGGCGATCGCCAAAGCGCACGGAGTTTATTTCCACACCGATGCCGTGCAGGCGGTCGGGCATGTCCCGATTGATGTAAAGGCCGAGCACATCGATATGCTCTCGCTGTCCGGGCATAAATTCTACGGGCCGAAGGGTATTG
>DALTYF010000112.1 GCA_029986195.1 Methanocorpusculum sp.
CCGGATTTGCCTCGCCCACATCCCCGTCAAACCGTACCAGCAGGGCATGCGAATACCCGTCAAGCATCGCCTGTGTCTCCGCAGGTGTTGGCGTATAGGGCGGACACGAAAACCGCCGCCCGAACCCGTTGCAGCCGAACAGGCACTTCATCCGCACCCACTCCCCCGTTACAATTTTGTCCGCCGCAATTGGCGTTGCGTCTCCGCCTTTTTCGCGGATGAAGTTCGTCAGTCTGACAATCTCCTCATCAACCGGGTACTTCTTCATTTTGCCCCTCTCCGTTTCAGGGCTTCCTCGATAATCTTTGTCGATGAGTTGAACGCACAGCCGCAGAACGGCCCGATCCGCACGACATCCGCACGAATACCCCGTTCCCGCATCTGCGACACCAGTCGTTCCTCCGAAAACTTCTGGTTAAACCCAAGCGTAACCACCTCGGGATCAATCTCCGCAATCGGCCGGAACATATCCTCCATATCCCCTAACATTGCATGGTCCACACACCGGAGACCGGCAATCATTTTCAGGCGCTGCTCCTCCGGAATAATCGGCCGCGGTTTATGTACCACATTCCGCTCCCGGGCAACAACCACCCACAGCTCGTCGCCAAGCTTTCTCGACTCCTCCAGATAAAACAAATGGCCGGGATGCAGAATATCAAACGTCCCGGTTGCAACAACTCTTCTCACGCAGAAACAACCTCCAAAGACTTCTCACGGCCCTCGCGATCGAAACAGCGCCAGGAATCCGTCTCAAACGGATCGCCTACAATAATATGGCACTGGCCAGTCTCTGCAAACGTCTGCAGATCCGCATCCGACGGCCACAACGCACCGTTCGGATGACTGTGGGCAGTTCCTGCAATCTGCATCCCGAGTGGTACCATATCCATAAAAATGGTCGCACTATCGCTCGTGACCGTCGTTCCTGCAATCGGATACACCGTCGTAATCACACCCTTCTCTGATCCGAGCATCACAATAAACTCGTCGGGAGAACTCGACCTCCCCATCTCAAGAAGCAGATCCAGGACTTCCCGGTCGATTGCACGAACGAACATATTCTATTTATGTTGGCGTGACGGAGAGATAATCATTCACATGCGGTCCGAAGAAGTTACCGGCCTTGGAATAATCACCTGCAACGGACACGAAATCCCCTACACCGTCATATACAGCGACCGTAGAAAATCATGGGCTGTGGAGGTCAAAACCGATGCCTCTGTCATCGTCCGTATGCCGCAGAGCATCCCTCCCGAAAAAGTCAGAAAACTCGTCGAAACCAAGAGTGAATGGATCGCGTATCAGGTACAGAAATACTCCGCCCGTCCCCAAATCATCCGCAGTTACACCGACGGGGAAACCCTTCCCTTTCTCGGTCGGGAGTACCCGGTTATCCGCAAAACCGGCAGCCCTGCAAAAGCAGAATTTACCATCGACCGGTTTCTCATCACCATCCCCGACGGCTTTACTGAAACCGATCAGACAGCCGTTGCCCGCGATCTGATCATCCTGCTGTATCGGAGAATCGGCACAGCTCCTCTGGGAGAGATCATCCTGCAGTATGCTCCCCTCGCAGAGGTTGCCCCTCCCCGGCTCCGCATCCGGCTTCAGGAACGCAAGTGGGGGTGCTGCACTCCCAAAAACGGCATCATCATCAACGCCCGCATCCTCCTTGCCCCCAAAATCGTTGCCGAGTACATCGTCGTCCACGAACTTGCCCATCTCCGGTTCCGTCATCATCAGAAAACCTTCTGGAACGAAGTTGAACGCCTTATGCCCGAGTATCGCAACGCAGAAACAATCCTCAAAACCGACGGCTGGCAGTTTGTGTTCTAACATCAGGAAAATAAAAAATAGTAAAAAAGGGGGAATAATCTTGTCTCAGCCGGACAATCTTATCCGGTGATGAAATCGTCAGTCCGCACCCATGCAGCCGCGTCAACCGGCAACACAAAGATACGTCCGTCCCCTTTCTTTCCTGTCCGTGCATGCTCACGAATCGTCTTGATGATCGTATCAACATCCTTGTCCGGAATCACGATCTCCAGTTTCGTCTTCGGCAGGGTATGAATCTGCATCTTGCCCGCACGGTACTGCAGGCAGATACCTCCCTGCTCGCCCCGTCCGCGGACATCGGTAATCGTTACTCCCGGAACATTCACTGCCTCAAGGGCATCCACGACATCATCCACCTTCTCAGGTCTGATGACTGCTACAATCATTTTCATGCTGCATCTCCTCCTGCATTAGTTTGTCAGCTGTTCTCCGTGCTGTGCAATGTCAAGGCCCACATACTCTTCATCATCGGTGACCCGCAGACCCATAACTTTGTTGATAATCCAGGCAAGGGCAAAGGTTACCGCAAAGGAGTAGGCTACCGCAACGCAGGCATCCAGAATCTGTATGCCGAACTGCATTACATTTCCTTCGATAAGACCGCCGACACCGCCGATTGCTGTAACCGCAAACACACCTGTCAGGATTGCACCGGCGAATCCTCCCATGCCGTGGATTGCCCAGGCATCAAGGGACTCATCGAGACCTTTCTTGATTCTACAGGTCAGAATGGTGTAGCAGACAACTGCAGTGATGACACCGATGACAAGAGCACCAAGCACATTGACGAACCCGGCTGCAGGGGTGATACCGACTAATCCTGCAATCGCTCCTGAGATGAAACCGAGCGAGTTCGGTTTACCGCCTTTCCAGGAAAGGGCCATCCAGGTCAGGGCACCGGCAGCACAGGCAACCGCGGTCACGAGGAACGCACTCGCCGCAAGACCGTTCGCTGCAAGAGCACTGCCTGCGTTGAATCCGAACCAGCCGACGATCAGGAACACGCCGCCGAGCAGGGTCAGCGGAATGTTGTGCGGACTCATTGTCTGGGATCCGTAGCCGAGCCGTTTGCCGATCACAAGGGAAAGCGCCAGTGCCGCGAAACCTGAACTGATATGAACTACTGTTCCTCCGGCAAAGTCCAGAGCTCCGAGTGTTCCGGCCCAGCCTCCGCCCCATGCCCAGTGTGCAAGCGGAGCATAGACGATCGTAAGCCAGATTGCACCAAAGATGAGGAACGCCGACATCTTAATTCTGCCAACCACACCCGAGGTCAGGATGGCAAGTGTCAGACATGCAAACATCATCTGGAAACAGATGAACAGCATATCGGGAATCCCGCCGGGCACACCGTCTATTGTAATGCCGTTCAGTCCGAAGTACTCAAGACTTCCAATGAACCCGCCAACATCACTGCCGAAGGCAAGCGAGTATCCGATCACAATCCACTGGATAATACCAAGGGCGAGGGCCACAAGGGACAGCATCATGGTTGCGATGACGTTCTTTTTCCTTACCATTCCACCGTAGAACAGACCTACTGCGGGAACCATCAGCAACACTAATGCGGCTGAAATAAGTACCCAGGCTGTCGCACCAGTATCAATATCCATAGTAATTCACCAAGTAGCACGGCACATACACAATACCCAAAAGGCAGAAAAGTTTCTTCCCCATCCCCTGCGGTGCCGAGAAAACACCACAGGCCGGGGAAAATCCCGCTCTACCCGAAGTCTTTGTGGTGTCTTGTGCTGGTACTAATGTTGATGTCTCATGTATATAAAGTGACATGGTGCATGTTAACTCGTGTCATGTCACATGTTGTATCTCCGGGGTTTCCAACCCCTGCGCGCACAAAGAAGCATACAACCAATAGATACCAGCGCACATTATAGTGTGATATGAAAGCCTGCATTATGTGCGGCGGCGAGGGTACCCGTCTTCGTCCCCTGACATTTGAGCGGCCCAAGCCGTGCATCCCGATAGCGAACCGTCCGTCCATTGTCCATCTGGTGACGCACCTCGCAAATCTCGGATTTACTGATATTGTTATTACCATCGGTTATCTTGGTGATGAAATTCAGAAGGCGCTCGGTGACGGTTCACTGTACGGCGCGACCATCACCTATGTTCCCGAAAAGATCAAACTCGGAACTGCCGGTTCTGTGAAGAATGCGGAAGAGTATCTCAACGATGCCCCGTTCCTTGTTGTCGGCGGCGACCACATGACCGATCTCAACGTCCTTGAGTTCTATCGCGAACACATGAACTCCTCGGCGATTACCTCAATTGGTCTCATCAGCATTGAAGACCCCCGCGAGTTCGGCATCGCCGAACTCGATGCGTCCCTTCGCATCCGCCGGTTCCGTGAAAAACCCTCGCCCGGGGAGATCTTCTCGAATCTTGCAAGTACCGGAATTTATGTCTGTGATCCGAAGATCTTTGAGTTCATTCCTAAAGACACCAAATTCGACTTTGCCAAGGATCTTTTCCCTCTCCTGATGGAGAAAGGGTATCAGCTGAACGGCTGGCTTGCACGCGGCAACTGGACTGACGTTGGCAACCCCGCGATGCTCCGGGCTGCGGAGAAATGGAAGCTGCAGGAGAACGCAACGACCAGCGTTGCAGGAACGCTCAACGTCAAGGATGCGCATATCACGGGACCGGTACGGTTCGGCGACGGTATCACGCTCGGCGCAGGTTCACGGGTCGTTGGTCCGGTCTTCATCGGCAGCGGCGTAACGATCGGTGAGGATGTCATTAT
>DALTYF010000113.1 GCA_029986195.1 Methanocorpusculum sp.
CGCCCGCTCTCGGCGTTGCCGGAGCGTTTGGTGTTGCGCTGTCTGCGGTGTCCTGCACTGCAGACGCGGAGTCCGCCGAAACCGTCGCGGCGGATGCCGTGCTGCTCAAAAGCACCCGCCCGACCGCGGTCAATCTTGCGTGTGGTGTCAGCAAAGTTCTCCGGGCAATGGAGAACCTGCCGCCGGAGATGGCAAAGTTTCTTGCCCTCACGGCAGCAAAGACCATCGCCGCAGACGACGAAAAATGCTGCATGCTTCTCGGTCACAACGGGGCGGCGCTTCTCCCGCAGATCGGAACCGTCCTCACGCACTGCAACGCGGGAGCACTCGCCTGTTCCACGTGGGGAACTGCTCTTGGCGTCATTCGTTCCGCCCACAAAATGGGAAAAAAGATCTCGGTCATCTCCTGCGAAACCCGTCCCCTGTTGCAGGGAGCACGGCTGACCGCCTGGGAACTTGCGCACGACAACATCCCGGTGACATCCATCATTGACTCTGAAGCCGCGTATCTGATGCGGCAGGGAAAGATCGACTGTGTAGTGGTGGGAGCTGACCGTATAACCCGCGACGCGGTCTTCAACAAGATCGGCACCTACATGCACGCGGTCTGCGCCAGGCATCACCATATTCCCTTCTACGTGGCAGCACCCGCATCGACATTCGATGTCGATGCGGTCGAGACCGACATCGTGATCGAACAGCGCAGCCGCGACGAAGTCGCGGCTTTCTGGGGCAAACCGACCGTACCGGAAGGCGTACCGGTACTCAACTATGCATTTGACGCAACACCGCTCGATCTCGTCACTGCCATCATCACCGAGAAGGGTGTGTTCTATCCGCCGTATGACTTCTCTTCGCTCGGGCAGATGTAACCCATGCCGGTAACACTGCCTGTCTCCCTCTTCAACAGTCCATTCTGGGACTCGATTGCCCTGATGCTCGGGCATCTGGCACTGATGATATTTTTCATCTGGCTGATTCTCCTGATAATCACCGTCGCTCTGTTCGTGCTGTCGGTCAGAAAAAAACATCTGTACTGTCCCTGGCTTCTCCGGCCTGCGTACCTTCTGCTGAAAGGTGCGGTGCGGACCGGCTGCCGGATGTTCGGCATTGACGACACCGAGATCATCACGATTCTGATCCGGCTGGAAAACGATGTGAACCGGGACGCGTTTGCAGCAGTCCCTGTCGGAGAACGGGTGGTTTTCCTGCCGCACTGTCTGCGGTCGGCGAAGTGCCCGGCCCACCTGACGCCGCTCGGCGTCAAGTGCCTCGACTGCGGCAAATGCGGTCTGGGCATGGCAACGAACGCACTTACGGGTGCCGGGTATCAGGTGTTCATCATTCCGGGATCAACCTACATCAAACGTCTGCTGAAACGGTTCCATCCCAAAGCAATGATCGGCATCGGGTGTCTGATGGAGATCAAACAATTCCAGGAGCTGGCAAGAAAGATCGACATGACCGCAATGGGTGTGGTGATGAAATCGGACGGCTGTGTGGAGACAACCGTTGCATGGGAGGATGTGTTTGAGGTTGCATCGATAGGACTGGAGAAGAAGATCGGAGAGGATGCATAAATGCCGGTAACACTGCCGTTTCAGGTTACCGTGTTCAACAGTCCGTTCTGGGACAATCTTGCCCTGCTGATCGGACAGATCCTCCTGATTCTGATTCTTGTCTGGATTGTGTTCGTGCTGGGGATGGTTGCCCTGATTGTGCTTTCAATCAAACGCAAACATATCTACTTCCCGATGCTGCTCCGGCCGGTTCTGGCATTTACGGAAGGAGCGGTTGCGACCGGATGTCAGATTCTCGGCGTGGACAGTGGTCAGCTGATGGAGTTTTTGATCCGGATCGACAACGATATGAACACGACGGCCTTCGCCGCGGTTCCGGTGGAAAAACGTGCGGTCTTTTTCCCGCACTGCCTGCGGTCGGCGAAGTGTCCGGCACGCCTGACACCGGACGGACTGAAGTGTGTTTCGTGCGGACGGTGCGGGCTCGGGTCGGTGATTCCTCCGCTGGAAGAAGCGGGATACCTGACGTTCCTCATTCCGGGATCCACGTTTGTGAAGCGGATGGTGAAGAAGTACCGGCCGCAGGCGATGATCGGCGTCGGTTGTATTGTCGAGGTGAAGGAGGGACTGGAACTGGGAAAACGTATCTACATGATCACGCTCGGAGTGGTGACCAAGACCGACGGCTGCGTGGAGACAACGATGGACTGGGACGAACTGCTGGAGGCTGCTTCGATCGGTCTCGCGGAGCCGATCGAAAAGAAGGATTAAGACCTGTTCAGATGCCGGAGAATACTTCGCTGGAAGTATTTTCCAAAAATTCCGTTCGTCACCATGATCCCGCCGATGGCGTTTCCGGATCTGACGACGGAAAGTGTCTCTTTTTCGTCGGAGAAGATCATCAGATCCGGCACGCGGTCGGTTATGCCGTCCTGAGCTTTGGTTCCCTGAAAGATAGTGCCGATATCCTGATCGCCGGTATAGAACTTCAGCGGAAAATCCGAAAACCGTGCAGGATCATCAACGATGAGGTAGAACCGCACCCGTCTGGCCAGCGTCTTAAAGTCTGACTCGTATTTTTCCGCGGTCGCGGGATTTGTGCACAGCACCACCATCTCGTTGCGGCAGCGGCGGAAAAGGGACTGAATCTGGTTTTCCAGTGCCCATTCGGTGTGCAGTTCGTAGGACTGGGACGTGAAGGTTTTTGCGGTGACCTTCTGTTCAATCCTGATGAGGTCGGCGGCAAGACTGTCACACACCCGGGCGTAGTCCATCTTCAGCCGGGTGAAGGTTTCCTGTACATCGGTTGCGGAGTAGAGCGTCGGCGTTCCTTTGGTGACGCCGGCATACCCTTTCTGTACCAGACCTTCCAGCACATCATAGACGCGGCCGCGGGGAATGCCGGTCAGTTCCTGAATGTCGCGGGCGCTTCCTACCCGGATGGAGATGAGGCTTACATATACCCGGGCTTCGTACCGGGTGAAGCCGAACTTGACCAGCCGGTCGCTGAGTTTTTCCATCATGTTCCACAGAGGTTGATCTCTGTTCTATACACGGTTTCTGCCTTTGCATGCGTTGTACCTAAATTCGTTTATTGACTACAAATGATCGTCATTGATCGAATTCCATCCCACAGAACATATGTGAACTTCACGGAATCCTAAACCAATCTGTTTCCGTGATTTTTTAGATTATTCCATGATGTTGTGAGCCACGAAGTGGCGAACGAAGCAGGACGAAGAGCGGCACGCTCCCGCGAAGCGGCGAGCACGGCTCTGCCGTGCGAATCGTGGGATGTTCAGGAATAAAGGTACAACGCCGCCTTTGCAACTCTGTTCAGGGACACCATCTTCATATGATTTCAATGTGAACCTGATCTTACATGTCCGGTTCCGGTAAACCATTTGTTGCAGGGAAAGGGACGATGATCGTTCTGCTGCTTGCGGCAATGCCGGCTCTGCTCGGCACCGCCGCAGTAGCTCCGGCTCTTCCTTTGATCAGCGCAGCGTTTCCCGACGCGTCGGAGACGCTGATCTCGCTGATCATTACGCTTCCGCCGCTTGCAACAGCGTTGTCAGGATTTCTGATCGGTGCCATCTCGGATCGGTACAGCCGCAAACGCGTACTGATCGTAAGTCTTGCCCTGTTTGGTCTTGCGGGTTCGTCAGGATTTTTCCTTGACTCGGTAACCTCGATTATCTTCTGGCGGCTGTGGCTCGGCGTGGGTCTGGCGGGTCTTCTGCCGACGGTGACCACACTGCTGACGGAGTACTATGAAGGGCCGACCCGTGCCCGGTATATGGGATATATGTCCGCCGCGATGGGGGTCGGCGGTCTGGTGCTGCAGACCGGCTGCGGAGTTTTAGCCGAGATATCCTGGCGTGAACCATTCCTGATCTATCTGTTTGGTGTTCTGGTGATTCCGCTGGTTCTCCTGTATGTGAAGGAGCCGAAACGGACTGAGGAGACCGGAGAGTTCGCTGATGGTCTGGAGGTTCCGAGCGCCCGCATAAAGAAGCTGGATACGAAACCGGTTCTGCTGGTGTACGTGACCCTGTTCGTCTCACTGATTATGATGTATCTGATCTCGTCGAAGATTGCGTATCTGCTGACGCAGACCGCGGATGTTTCAACGACCGTCTGCGGTCTGATCCTCGGAATGCGGGTCTGTTCAGCGCAGTGTCGAGCTACTCCTTCTGGCGGTTTGCCCGGTGGTTTACGCCTATGCAGATGTTTGCGCTGATGTTTTTCCTGGAAGGGGCGGGTCTCTTTGTGGTGGGAACGGCGATCAATGTGCCGGTAATTGCCCTGGGTGCGGCGATGGTAGGGTTTGGTCTGGGTCTGGGGACGCCGACCGGTTCGATGTGGCTGTCGTCGATTACGCCGCAGAAGTATCTGGGCAGGATTATGGGCGGGCAGACGGTGGCGGTGTACTTCGGGGTGTTTGCGTCGTCGTTCGTGGGTGCCGAGCTTCTTGCGCTGACCGGCAGTTATCAGGGTCTGTTCCTGACAATCGGGGTTGCGGGTGTTCTGGTCGGTGCGGTGTACTGGATTCTGGCGATGTTCTCCGGACGGGCAAAG
>DALTYF010000114.1 GCA_029986195.1 Methanocorpusculum sp.
TAGTCCACGATTCGCACGGCAGAGTCATGCCTGCCTCTTCACGGGAAACCCACGTTGGGGTTCAGTCATGACTGCCTGATGAGATGAAGGATTTTCGTAGTCCGGGAGTCTTCGGTTCGAATACTACGGAAAAATGTGATCACACGAAATGATTTAGTTAGTAGATTTTTCTGGAAACTGTTGTCTGGTAAGTGGGCAGGATGAGAAGAACCGCCACAGATTTTCAAAAAAAAATTCCAGAAAAAAACTGACGAAATACTTTCGTCACATCACAGTGATATCAACTTCCTTAGGCTTTCCGTGTATTCAGTGTATCCAGTGGTTACTCAAAGCAAAACCAACGTCAAAGCATTTTTATTCAGATAATTTTTGCTCATGCAAATTTGGAATAAAACCGGTCGGCAAACATAACTGACTATATCCTCTTTTACCCGGCATATCATCAACATCCCTGCGCGCCCCACCCGAAAAACCCCCGCATCCTCCGATAGTCGGGCCGCCTTCACAGAACCCCGGGCTGAGGAGTCCGTGTATCCTGCAATCAATCGAAGAAAAAAAATCGTAAACAGAATGAAACGTTCAGCCGTCGGCAACCCCCCTCTGTCCGGGTGCCCGGTCGAAACCGTATCTTCTTTTTGGGGGAAACTCTCCGCGGTTCGTGAACAAAAAAATCCAGCATCCTGCGGGGACGGGGTTTTGCTGTACCGCACTGAACCGCGCACCCTCCGGTTTGTTTCGGCGCATCACACATCTCCGGCAGCTATTTCCCGCCGTGCATCCAACCAACCCCTATCTATGGGTAAACGATACTGGGAAGTGGATGCAATACGCGGTTTTGCCCTCTTCTCGATGATCGCCTATCATGTTGCCGCCTGCATGGTAATCTTTCACATGCTGATCGAAGACGAGGCATTTTTTTCCATTTACAACAGCATCTGGCTGACATCCGGTGCATTTGTATTCATCTCCGGAACCGCCCTAGTTCTGCGCTATGCACGGAAAAACGGGGATTTACGGGAGTATCACCAATCCATCATCAAAAAAGCACTGTTTCTCTTCGCAATCGCAATGGGTATCACCCTCATCAGCTGGATGGCGGACGTTCTGATCTTTGACGGAACCGGACGGTTCATCAAATTCGGATTCCTGCACATGCTGAGTGTATCCATGCTCCTTGCAATACCATTCCTGAAACTGGGAAAATGGAACATCCTCCCCAGGACTACTTCCCCCTCTTCCCCTGGTTTGGCGTGATGCTGCTGGGTATCGGAGTCGGATCAATCCTGTATCCGAAAGGTATCCGCAGATTCTCTCTGCCGGAACCGGGAACCATCGGCAGATTCTTCGCCGCCATCGGCAACGGAAACGTAACGCTTGCAGTCTATCTGATCCATGTCCCGGTCATCTTCGGCATTCTGTGGATCATCCACCTGATCACCGGCGCCGGGTATCTTTAATCCAGCTCGCCGAGCCGGATCCGGCATGCCGTCATCTTTTCAAACGCGTCGAGTACTTCATAACAGTCCGCAAGACCGGCAAGTGCTGCATGGTCGTCCGGCAGGAGAATGAGGGTGCGCTCAAACGCGGCAACGGCATCACCGTGCTGTTCAAGACCCGCAAGGGCCTGCGCCAGACCGCGCCATGCATCCGGATCGTTCGGCGTCAGCTCACACAGCTGATGATACGCCGCCCGGGCCTTTTCAAAACGGGCAGCTGCCAAAAGTTCCTCTGCGGCCTGCTTCCAGAACACCGGATTGTTCGTCGGATGAAATGTCATACCAGTACTTGGGATGCATCCGGCAAAAAAGAAATGGATGGAATTTACGCCCGGGCACTGGTGAAAATACCGGTCACACCATTGATCTTAATCTCGTCGCCGTTATCATACCAGATTTCACCGTTACCCGGATGATAGCTTAATTTACAGGGTTTTTTGGCATGTGTTTCCCCGTCAATGAGCGTTACATCCAGAATCAGCCAGCCCTCGGCATCCGAATAGTGAACAGCTTCAATACCGTTTGCAAGTTCCAGAACCTCTTTGGGGTTGTCCGGCCCCCGTACGATTACAAGGTACATATCAGATGGTTAGCAATACAACAGTGATAAACATTCAGAAACAGGCAAGAGACGGTAATCAAAAAGGGTAGTGCTGATATCGGGATTCGAACCCGAGTCGCTGGCGTGAAAGGCCAGCATGATTGGCCTCTACACTATATCAGCCCAATCACTGCTTCGCAGTATTGCCTATAGAGGTTGTCGTGGAAAAATAAAAAGATTATGATATCTCTCAGGAGACGGTTAGTACGCGTCGCCCTCGTTCTGTGTGATTTCCTGGAATGCAGGAACCAGTCTGCGGTACACCGCTCCCGGTTTTCCGTCGCCGATGACTCTGCCGTCGATCTTGGTGATTGCGCAGACTTCGGCCGCAGTTCCGGTCACCATAACCTCATCGGCAGTGTAGAGATCGAACAGACCAAGCTCGCAGATCTCGTAGGGGATACCGAGCTTGTCCAGCAGTTCCAGCAGTACATGGCGGGTGATTCCCTTGAGGTTGTTAATGGTCGGCGGGGTGTAGAGCTTGCCGTTCTTCACGAGATAGATGTTGTCGCCGGAACCTTCCGCAAGCTTTCCGGTCCGGTCCAGGAAGATAGCCTCATCGCCGCCCTTGTAGTTTGCCTCAATTTTTCCGAGGATATTGTTGAGGTAGTTTAAGGATTTGATGTTTGGCGGCAGAGAATCGGGCGTGTTGCGGCGGACACACACAGTTACTGCGGTCAGACCTTTATCATAGAGATCACCATACATTGCGCCCCATTCGGATGCAGCACAGATAACGGTCGGCTTCTCGCAGCGGTGCGGGTCAAGACCCATCGAGCCGACCCCGCGGCTGATGATCGGGCGGATGTAGGCGTTTTTCAGGTTGTTCTGGCGCAGGGTCTCTTTGATGATCTCGGCCATCTCCTCTTTGGTTACCGGCGGAATCAGGTCGATTGCCTTTGCCGAGTCAAAGAGTCTGTCCACGTGTTCCATTAAGCGGAACACCCGTCCGTTGTATGCACGGATTCCCTCGAACACACCGTCTCCGTACAGGAATCCGTGATCAAAAATGGACACCGTCGCCTGTTCTTCAGGGACAAATTCTCCATTGATATACACTAACATGATGATACTATTTGTCGGAATTGCTATTTCTAATGTGGGGGTCGGGCCGGCGGTTCAGCCGCGCCCGGCCCCGGAACCGGATGCAATTATTCTGTTCTGACCGTCAGTGTAAAGACATCGGGACGGCTGTAGTGCCCGGCGGGATCAAAGTCCATGCGGGAAAGAACAACATCATCCAGCGCAAGATCCGCATATAAAATCTCTTCGCGGTCAAAGACCGGGCCTGCAACACAGCGGCCGAACGGATCGTAGATACAGCTGCCGCCGGGGCACATATTCTCCGGCAGATCGCTGAGCTCTTCACCGCAGCAGAGGTCTGCCGGATACATCGTTTTTGTCACATGCTGGTTGCAGCCGATCACAAAACACCTGCCTTCCAGGGCGATGTGGCGCATGGTCGCCTGCCACTCATCGCGGGAGTCCGCGGTCGGCGGCGCAAGATAGAGGGTTACCCCTTTCTGATACATCGCCGCCCGCGCAAGCGGCATGTAGTTCTCCCAGCAGATGAGAGAACCCATCACACCGAACGGCGTGTGAACGGAGGTGAGGGTACTGCCGTCGCCTTCGCCCCAGATGCACCGTTCGGTTCCGGTCGGTTTGAGCTTGCGGTGCTTTCCCAGCAGGCTGCCGTCCGGGCCGAAGAAGAGGTTCGTGCAGTAGAGGGTTGCGGAGGTGGCATCGCGCTCGGTCACGCCGATGGAGACATACACCTGCGCTTCGGCTGCCGCGCTGCCGATCCGGTCCGTATCGGCACCCGGAACGATCACGGAGTTGTCGGAGTACCGCTTCCAGTCGCACCGGCCTTCCATGGTCCGGCTGCCAACCACGTATCCGAACGAGAGACCGCGCGGATATGCCGGTATGAAGGACTCGGGGAACACCACCAGCTCCGCACCGTGGCGGCCGGCCTCTTCAATGGCAGCAACGGTCTTCTGCACCGTTGCTGTCTTGTCAAACAGAACCGGGGCAAGCTGACAGACCGCAACGCGGACGGACTTCGGCAGATCCTTCATGCACCGTGCACCCATGCACCTTTTTTGCCGTCTGAAATCTCCTGTTTCCAGATCGGCACCCGTTCCTTCAGCCGCTCAATGATATAGCGCGACCCTTCGTACGCCTCGGGCCGGTGGCCCGCACCCACAATGATCACCACGATCATCTCACCCAGTGCGAGGCGGCCGTACCGGTGCACGATGTCCACCGAGTTTAAGTGGAACTGCTCTTTTGCTTCCGCCGCAATATCGGCAAGATCTTTTTCTGCAACCGGCACGAACGCTTCAATTTCAAGCTCGTCCATACCGTCATCGCGGACGCAGCCGATGAACACCAGCTGCGCGCCGTCTGCATGCGTCCGGGACGCGGCGATCAGTGCGCCGACGTCAATATCCTCTTTCTGAACTGACAGAACCATTTGTCTTATCCTCCCGAG
>DALTYF010000115.1 GCA_029986195.1 Methanocorpusculum sp.
GTGGGTGCGGGGGAAGATGTTTGAGGTTCTCTGCGAGACGGTGAAGAAGACGGCGTTTAAGGTGACGCGGGTCGGTCAGCTTGTTGCGCAGGAGGCGTCCGAGCGGCTTGGTGTTCCGTTTGGTATTGTGGATCTGTCTCTTGTGCCGACTCCTGCGATCGGTGATAGTGTTGCCGAGATTTTGGAGGAGATGGGTCTTGAGTCGGTGGGTGCGCCGGGTACGACGGCGGCTCTTGCGCTGCTGAATGATCAGGTGAAGAAGGGCGGGGTTATGGCAAGTTCGTTTGTCGGCGGGTTGTCCGGCGCGTTTATTCCGGTGAGTGAGGATCAGGGGATGATCGATGCGGTGAACCGCGGTGCGCTGACGCTGGAGAAGCTTGAGGCGATGACGTGTGTGTGTTCGGTTGGTCTGGATATGATTGCGGTTCCGGGCAGTACGCCTGCAACGACGATTGCGGGTATTATTGCGGATGAGGCGGCAATCGGTATGATTAACCAGAAGACTACGGCTGTCCGTTTAATTCCGGTGATCGGGAAGGATCTCGGTGATACGGTGGAGTTCGGCGGGCTTCTCGGGTATGCGCCAATCCAGCCGGTGAACCGTTTTTCCTGCGCTGAGTTTGTGAACCGCGGGGGAAGAATTCCTGCGCCGATTCACAGTTTTAAAAATTAATTTTTTTTTGTTTTTGGGGCGGTGCTGTCCCGGGTTAATCCCACAGAATTTTTGAGGTGCAGCCGCTTTCCGGTGCAAAGTAGATCCGTCCGCATTTCATGCAGTGAATGCGGAGGACGTCGCCGTCGACTCCTTCCATCTGGTCCCGGGACGGGTCGTCGCCGTTTTCCTGGTTCGGTGCAAGTACCATGGAACGTCCGCAGAGTTCGCAGGTGTAGGTCGGGTTCCAGGGTTGCCCGTCTTTTAGAATCGTGCAGAAGAATTTTACTTTGAGTGTTCTGCAGTGCGGGCAGTAGTAGAGTTTCTGGCCGTAGCTGCCGGGATGCGTGGTGTCGGGAATACCGCCGTTCTGAAGCAGGAATGCCGCGCTGCGGTACTGCGGGTCCGGCAGGAAGTCTTTGAGGAGCGGCGGATCGACATCTTCTCCGTAAAAGACCTTGAGCGGTGTGTATTCAGATCCAATTCCAAGAGCAACATAGGTTGTTTCTCCACAGTCCGGACAATGATAAACATACCCTGATCCCATACACATCACCGTGTAGTATTATATTGATTGGCAAGGATAGTAAAATGGTTAGGTATCCCTATTAAATTGTTGCGAGACTGACCCGATCAACGGGGGAACACCTGTACTGTGGGGGAGGAGTGGCGGTTCAAACAGTGGTATTGTCACATGCCGGGGCTTCTTGAACATTGCAGGTAACAAATCTGTCTCCTTGAAAAAAGATATTGCCGGGTTTGCGGAGGTTCAACCCGGAATCTGCGAGTAGGCGGGGTTATCGGTCGGCGGTCCAGCTTAAGTGGCCGAGGGTGCGGTAGGTGAATTCCAGTTCTTCGAATACGGGGATGTTGTGCTGGGCAAGCAGGGATACGCCCGGTTTCATGCAGTCGCCGCCGACGAGGGTGCCGACCAGCAGGTTGTCCGTTTTCTTTGAGTAGTCGATCAGGACGCGGGCTACCTGTTCGGGGCTTAATACTTTGTTGGGGAAGTTGACGAGGATTGCCATGTCCCAGAGGTCAGGGTTGCGGCAGAGTACGTCGAAGACGCCGCGGAACCGTGCTTCGTCCGCGTCGCCCAGGAGGTCAATGGGGTTGTTTTTGTTCCAGAACGGCGGGAGGAAGGTGTTCATTTCGGCGATCAGTTCTTTGGGGAGGTCGATGATGTCGATGCCCCATGTTTCGGCGTAGTCGTTGGAGAGTACGGCGAATCCTCCGGCGTTGGTGATGACGACCGCGCGGCGTCCTTTGGGTGCGCGGTTTGCGTCGGAGAGGATCTTTGCGACTTTGAATGCTCCGGGGAGGGTTTTGACCGGGGTTACGCCGCATTTGCGGAAGGCTTCCATGTAGACTTCGTAGGCGCCGGAGAGTGAGCCGGTGTGGGAGGCGGCGGCGGCCTGGCCGCGCTGGGAGGAGCCTGCTTTGATGGCGACGATGGGTTTGTGTTTGGTGATCTCTTTTGCCATTTCCATGAAGGCTACGCCGTTTTTGATCTCTTCGATGTAGAGGATGATTGCTTTGGTGTGCGGGTCGCGCTGGGCGTAGCTCATGTAGTCGAGGAAGTCGAGGTCGGACTGGTTGCCGACTGATACGACTTCGGAGTATCCCATTTCGGAGCCTTCGGAGAGGGAGATGCCAACGACGGCGTTGACGATTGCGCCCGACTGGGAGATGAAGGCAAGGTCGCCCGGCAGCGGGGAGGTGGAGACGTAGGTGGTGTCGAGTTTGTACGGCGGGAGGATGAGGCCGAGGCAGTTCGGGCCGACGATGCGGATGCCGTAGTTTCTGGCAATTTCGACCATGCGGTTTTCGAGGGCACGGCCGTCTTCGTCCATTTCTTTGAATCCTGCGGTGATGACGACGGCCATTTTGACGCCTTTCTGGCCGCATTCTTCCATGATGCCGGGTACGAGCTGTGCCGGGACGGTGATTGCTACCATGTCAACGGGGCCGGGGATGGTGGAGAGGGTCGGGTAGCATTTGACGCCCTGGATTTCGCTGCGTTTGTTGTTGACCGGGTAGACTTTGCCGGGGAACTGCAGGAGGTTGTGGAATACGGCGTAGCCCATTTTGGTTTTGTCGTCGGATGCGCCGATGACGGCGACGGACCGGGGTTTGTAGTAGTCGATGGGGACGATTTTGGATGCGTCGTAGTGCGGAGGGAGTTTGACTGGTCCGTCCTGGATGATGACGCGGGCGTCTACTGCGCAGCCGCCTTTTTCGTAGAGACGGAGCGGGTTGATGTCGAATTCTACGACGGTTTCGTTCTTTTCAAAGAATTCACAGGCGTTCTTTAAGGTGCGGAAGAGGAATTCTTCGTCTTTGGGTGCGTCGCCGCGGTAGCCGGAGATGAGTTTGTATCCTTTGATCTGTTTGATGAGGCTGTGGATTTCTTCGTCGGTGCAGGGGAGGATGCGGATGCCGACGTCTTTGTGGAATTCGACGAGGGTGCCGCCAAGGCCGAAGGTGATGACGCGGCCGAATGCCGGGTCGATTTTTCCGCCGATGATGAGTTCAAGGCCGGGTTTGGCCATTTCTTCGACGATGATGCCTTTGATTTCTGCGTCGGGGTTGTGGGATTTTACGGAGGTGATGATGGTATTGTATGCGGTTTTTGCTTCGTCATCCGTTTTGACGCCGACGATTACGCCGCCCGCGTCACTTTTGTGAATGATCTGAGGGCTGACGATCTTCATGACAACCGGGTATCCGATTTTTGCGGCCGCGGTTGCTGCGGATTCGGGACTGGTGACGATCTTGAAGATCGGGGCCGGTACGTTGAATCTCCGCAGAAGGTCATACCCGTCTGCTCCGGAGAGCATTTTGGTGTTGGAATGTGTTGACATGGTTCTATCTCCATTCGTTCGCGGTTTTCATGATCGCGTTTCCACTGTGGTGGAAAGGATTAACATTATTTATCATGTAGATTTGTTAAATACCCTGTGGTCTGAGGTGGGGTTCTGTGATTGTTAATGAAGTGTTCTGCATTTGTCGAATTTGAGATTCCGGCTTTGGTATTGTGTGTTCGTCCCGAAACGGGTGTGTTTTGTTTGCTGTGGGTTTTGTGCTGTTTTTTGGTTGTCGCGCGGGAGGGAGGGGTGATCGGGTGCGGGTCAGGACACAATATTCAAATATGAACCCGTGCAAGTTAGATGCATGGGATTTCGGAGTGTATTCGGCCATGAGCTCGGTGATGTTATCGAGGCTGAGCAGCAGAATGAGGTGCTCTGTAAGGCGTTCGAGGAGTACGTTCTCGGGATTTTTCCCGATACGTTTGCGATTGAGCGGCCGGATGCGGACGGCGATATTATTCCGGATTTTCTGGTGACGGATACGGATTCCGGGGGGCGGTTTGCGGTGGTGTGTGTGTTTCAGCCGATGTTTCATATGCCGGAGGACGGGTCCTGTGATATTCTGGAGTGCGGTACGTTTGAGCAGGTGCGGGCGTATAAGCAGTTTGCCCATTTTGAAAGGCTGCCGCTGTTTCTGATTGTGGGGGGTCTGCCGGATCATCCGGACCGGGTGTTTTCGATTCCGGTGGAGGAGATCGGGTGCAGTGAGCTGCCAAAGGAGGCGTGTCTGGGGTATGAGCGTTCTTCTGCGGGGATGTTTGCGTTTCGTGACGGGCGTCTGGTGTAGCCGGGGTATTCTTTTTTGTGCGGGGCGGGTTTTTCTGAAAAACCGATGAAATTCTTTTGTGGTGTCACACGGAATAAGCAGGAAAACCACGGAAACAGATTAATTGAGGATTCCGTGATGTAGGTGCTACGCCGAAAAAATATCCTATCCTTTTTTAAGGGCGTCATGCCAATATATACTGCATCAAGCGGGGCAGTAGGGTAGCCGGGTCCATCCTAGAGCGTTTGGGACGCTTTGACCCCAGTTCGAATCTGGGCTGCCCCATTT
>DALTYF010000116.1 GCA_029986195.1 Methanocorpusculum sp.
TGGTTGGCGCGAAGGGCGCAAAGAACTACTAAATCTTTTCGTGGCATCACACAAACAAAGTACAACAAACAACAACCAGGCAAATTGAATCCTACCTCCTGCAAAAGCATTGAATCCTACCAAACAAAAAAACCGTAAAAAAAATCACACACCATAACAATTAACCCCCTTCACCCCAATAAAATAATACATGCTGAACAAATACAAGGGATGCCTCCTCGGCGCAGTACTCGGCGACGCCCTTGGCATGCCCGGCGAAACTACCGTAAGCCGGTTCATCGGAGTCACCCTCGGATTCAAACGTGCATACAAAGGCCACCCCAACCACGACCTGCTCCCGGGCCAGTACACCGACGATTCCCAACTCATACTCATCGCCTCCCGCCTCCTTGCCGAAGCAAGCTGGGACCCGGAAACCTACGCAAAAGAACTCCTCCGCACCTATAACCTCAACAAATTCCGCTACCCCGACGGAACCACCTACGCCGCATGCAAACGCATGAAAACAACCGACGACCTCATCGGCTCCGGCGTATACTCCGACAGCGCCGGATGCATCTCCCTTGCAGTGCCATTCGCCCTCGCTTACAAAGACCGCAAGGAAATGGCACCCAAACTTCTCGAAGCCTGCAGCATCACCCACACCCACCCCGGAGTATACGCCGCAACCCTCGGCTTCGCTCTCCTCCTCAACACCCTCATCGAAACCGGAAACACCGCCGCCGCATATCAGGCCCTCCTCACCGCCGCCCAGAACATGGACCAGGATCTGGCCGCCCGGCTCAACAACGCCATCCGCATCGAAGGGACCGGCATGCCGATCGACGACGCCCTCGCCGCAATCGGCAACTCCTCCTCCGTCTACCACACCCTTCCCCTCGCAATATTCCTCTGCAAACGCTACAACGTCCCCGACGAACTCCTCGCCTACGCATCCGCCTGCGGCGGCAACGCCGACACCCTCACCCTCCTCTGCGGAGCATTCACCGGTGCCCGCTACGGCATCACCGCACTTCCGCAGGAACTCATCGCCCAGTTGGAGCGAAAAGGCGAATTTGAAAGCCTCGCAGAAAAACTCCTCAACCCCCAAAAACCAGAACAACCCGTCCCCGAAAAACCCGCCGAGACCAAACCACAGGAAGAACCGGAAAGCATCTACGACTCCGGCTGGGAACCCGAATAACCCACCTCTTTTTCCCGTCCCATAACAGAATTTAATCTCTTCCACAACCCATACTGTAGTCATGGACATCGCGATCGTCGGCGCATCCGGCTACGCCGGAGGAGACCTCATCAGACTGCTTCTCACCCACTCACAAGCAAACATCGTCTGTGCCACCTCCCGCAAACTTGCCGGAACACCCGTAACCAAAGACCACATACACTTAAAAAATCTCATCGACCTTGACTACACCAACCCTGACGTCAACGACATTGACGCAGACTTCGCCTTCCTTGCCGTCCCGCACACCGCCGCAATGCAGTATGCATTGCAGCTTCGCGAACGCGGCATCAAAACCGTCGACCTGTCCGCCGACTACCGGCTTCCGCAGGACATCTATGAAAAAACCTACGGCGTCAGACACACTGCATACTTCAAAGCCCCGTACGGCATCCCCGAACTGCATCGTGACGATGTCCGCGGTGCGGAGTTCGTTGCAAACCCCGGCTGTTTCCCGACCGGCGCAACGCTGGCCGCAGCCCCGGTAGCTGATCTTGCCGCAGCAATCATCTACGACTCAAAGAGCGGCGTCTCCGGTGCCGGAGACTCCGTCTCCGAGACAACCCATTACCCCAACGTCGATGAAAACATCGCCCCGTACAAAATCACTGCACACCGCCATCTGCCGGAGATGAAACAGGAAGCAGCATTCCTCGGATCCTCCGCAAAGATTTACTTCACCCCCCACCTGCTTCCGGCAATCCGGGGAATTATTACCACAGCCCACATCCTCTTTAACGAACCGGTAACTCTGGAAGAAGTGAAGAAGCGGTATGAAACCTTCTACAAAGACGAACCCTTCGTCCGTCTCCAGACCGCAAAACTCGGCGGTGTT
The DNA here is from genome assembly GCA_029986195.1 of Methanocorpusculum sp. Classification (GTDB taxonomy): domain Archaea; phylum Halobacteriota; class Methanomicrobia; order Methanomicrobiales; family Methanocorpusculaceae; genus Methanocorpusculum. Next base: position 2,058 of record DALTYF010000116.1, read on the forward strand.
CGCGGCTCCAACTTCTGCGACATCAACTTCGAACTCGAAGCCGACGGAACGCGTCTTGTCGCCGTCTCCGCAATCGACAACCTCGTCAAAGGTGCCGCAGGCCAGGCAATCCAGAACATGAACATCATGTGCGGATACGCCGAGACCGACGGGCTGCGGATGCCCGGAATGTTCCCGTAAGAACATTCAAGATACTCAGAACAAATATAGTACACAGGAATCCATATGCAAAGTATCTGTGCTGTTGAAGGCGTCACCGCATGGGGCGTAAAAGAAGGAAAATACGGCCTTGCACTTATCAAAGCATCCGGAACGGGAGCTGCTGTTTTTACCAGCAACAAGGTTCGTGCGCCGGTTGTCAACCTCATGGCGGAACGCACCCGACGCGGGAAGCTTGCAGGTATTATTGTGAACAGCGGATGCGCCAATGCATACACCGGCAAACGCGGATACGAGGATGCAAAAACGATGGCGTCCATCGGTGCGGAGGCTCTGGGAATATCCGAGAAAGAGACGGGTGTTGCGAGTACCGGCGTTATCGGCAGATATCTTGATCTTGATCTCATCCGCCGCCAGAGTATGGACGTTGCCGACAGGCTTGCTCACTCTGCCGATGCGGAGATGGCGGCGGCAGGCGCCATCATGACGACCGATACGGTGCAGAAACATGCCCTGGTGCAGCGTGACGGATTCACGGTTGCGGGAATCTGCAAAGGGTCCGGCATGATTGCGCCGAACATGGGTACGATGCTTTCGTTCGTGTACACTGATGCGGAGGTCTCGGCCGAGTATCTCCACGATGCACTGAAGACGGCGGTACAGCGGAGTCTGAACCGGGTGGTTGTGGACGGCGATGAGAGCACGAACGACTCCCTCTTCTGCACGGCGACCGGCGCAGCTGGTCACGTGCCGAAGAAGGAGTTTGCGGCCGCCCTTGAAGAGTGCTGTATTTCGCTTGCGAAGCAGATCGCAGCCGACGGGGAAGGCGCAACGAAGATGCTTGAGGTGCGGGTGAAAGGTGCACGCCGTGAGAAGGATGCAGAAAAAATTGCCCGGGCGGTGATTACGTCGCCGCTGGTGAAGAGTGCGGTGTACGGTGAGGATCCGAACTGGGGCAGAGTTGTCTGTGCTGCAGGATACTCAGGCGTTGAGTTCGCGATTGATGAGCTGTCGCTTTCGATCGGCGAGGGAGAGAGCGAGACACCGCTCGTGCAGAAGGGCGAGATCACGGCAGACCTTGTGAAGGCAAAGGCAGCAATGGCGGGTAAACATGTGATGTTTACGATTACGCTTGAATCCGGCAGGAAGGAGGCAGTTGCATGGGGCTGTGATCTGACGGAGAAGTATGTGGAAATTAACGGGAAGTATACAACATGAATCGACAGAGTGTGTTAATGGAGGCGCTTCCGTACATCCGGAAGTTCCACGGTAGGACGATTGTGATTAAGCTCGGCGGCCATGCGATGGTTGATCCGAAGATTATGAACACGGTAATTGAGGACGCGGTGCTTCTTCACTATGTGGGGATGCGTGTTGTGCTGGTGCACGGCGGCGGGCCTGAGATTACGCAGAAGATGCAGGCTCTGGGGAAGGAGCCAAAGTTTATCGGCGGTCTGCGGGTGACGGATGCGGAGACGCTGGAGATTGCCCAGATGGTTCTTGCCGGGAAGATCAGCAGTGCGATTGTGAGCCTGATTGCGAAGAACGGTGCCCATGGTGTGGGAGTTTCCGGCAATGACGGCGGTCTGGTGATTGCGGAGAAGATGCCGCTGAAGAAGGTGATGGTGGGCGATCATGAGGAGGAGGTTGATCTCGGGTTTGTCGGTGAGATTCGCGAGATCAATTCAAAGCTTCTGGAAACGCTTCTGGATGCGGGGTATATTCCAGTTGTGTCGCCGCTGGCAATTGATCGGAAAGGAAATGATCTGAATATCAATGCGGATACGATGGCAGGAGAGATTGCGGTGGCGCTGAAGGCGTTTAAGCTGATCTCGCTGACGGATGTGGATGGGGTAATGGATAAGGAGCGGACGCAGGTGTTCCACCGGCTGACGCTGAAGAATGTGGATGCACTGATGGCGGACGGGACGATCTCCGGCGGGATGATCCCAAAACTTGAGGCGAGTGTGAATGCGGTCCGTCACGGTGTGGAGGGTGCGCATGTGGTGAACGGGAATGCGGAGCACAATCTGCTGCTGGAGCTGTTCACGGATGATGGGGTCGGGACGATGATCACGGCGTCGATGATCTGTTTCTAATTTTTTTCTTTTTTGTTTGGCGAAACGAAAGTGATTTATTTTTGTGATTCGATATTTTCAGAAAAGGTGGTTTCGTGGGAATTATTTGTCCGTTAACTCAGGAGAGATGTATGGGTAAAGAGTGTAAGTTCTGGCGTGCGGATGCGAAGATCGATAAGAAGGCGGATACGTTTTATGAGCTGGGGACGGGAGAGTGTTTGTTTATTAAGGTGGCAAATCATCTACTGGCGAAATAATTTTTTT
>DALTYF010000117.1 GCA_029986195.1 Methanocorpusculum sp.
TAGTATGCCATCCCCCATACCGGTGCCCGAAAGGGAACAATAATACGGTTTAAGTAGCATCGTTTCCTAATAAAACTCACATGTCATTTAGTCTTGATGTGATTGACAAACTTGCAGCGCTTGTTACTGCTGCGTTTGGTCTGGTTGCCGCACTTGCGTGGAACTCGGCCATTCAGGAGATTTTCAAGACAATCTTTGGTGAGCAGAGCAGTATTCCGGCAATGGTCGGCTATGCGGTTTTTGTGACAGTCATTGCGGTTATCTTTACCCTGTGGATTGGTTTTGTTTCCAACAAGGCAAAGGAAAAGATCGATACACAGAAGGAAGGAGAGTAACGCTCTCCCCCACTTGTTTTGTTCCGAATATTTATTAACCGGTATTTTCATATGTGTAGATAGCGCGTAACAACGCGTTGTTGTTTGAATGGAACTTCTTTACGCTATTGTTGTAATCATAGGGTTGTTCATTTTTGAGTCGATCGCAAGTATTGATAATGCGATCATCAATGCTGACATTTTGGCCACTATGAAAGAAAAGGCCCGGCGATGGTTCCTCATATGGGGTATCCTTCTGTCGGTGTTTCTGGTCCGCGGCGTTCTGCCGTGGCTGATTTTGTGGGCGGCAAACCCGTCTCTCGGACCAATTGGCGCTCTCACCGTAACGTTTACCGACGATACTCTGGCGACGTCTGCAATGGAGAGTACGGCTCCCTATCTGCTGATGTTCGGCGGTGTCTTTATGCTGTTCCTGTTCTGCCACTGGCTGTTTGCCGAGAAGAAGGACTGCATTATGCCGGGCGAGCGGTTCCTGACAAAACAGGCGCCGTGGTTCTATGCGGTTGTTGCAGTTCTCCTGCTGGCGCTCGTCTGGGCAACGCTGGAGGCGGATCCGGTTCTCGCGTTTGCCGCAGTCGCGGGTTCGACCCTGTTCTTCCTGGTGCAGGGGTTCCGGCTGTCGGCGGATCAGAAGTCGGCGGAGCTCGGCCACAGTGAAAAGTCTGATGCGGCAAAGCTGATGCTTCTCCTGGTAATCGACAGTACGTTTTCGATTGACGGTGTTATCGGAGCATTTGCATTTACCTTCTCGGTACCGCTGATCTTTATCGGATGCGGTCTGGGCGCGATTGTGGTCCGGGAGCTGACGATTAAGTACATCGATACTATCAAACGCTACATCTACCTGAAGAACGGTGCGATGTACTCGGTCCTGACGCTGAGTTTGATTATGGTTGCGAAAGGGCTCGGCCTGCATGTGCCGACCTGGCTTGCGCCGGTTGCGATGGTGGTGATTGTAGCAGTGTTCCTCTACATCTCGGTGCTGCGCATTCGCCGCGGGAAGGGGCCGGTCTGTCCGGCACCCCTCCGGTAACTGCCGGGTATCCGGCCCGAAACATTCGTTTCCCCAAAAAAATATCCGCAGAACTCCTATCTCACCTGCGGAGATTTTTTGGAAATCCCGCTTCTTTTTCCGGGTGACATTTCCGCGCACACCAAATCCCGTCACGCCCGCCAACCATCCGTCAAAAACCCCCGGAATGCATTTTTCTAAACACTAATAACACCTCAGAGCACATACAATTAGCATTATAGAGGATGTTTGCATGACGACACCGTTTATTACCATTCAGGACCTCTGCATGGATTTTCCTGCATACGGACCATCAGACGGTCCTTCCGATAATGCCCAGTGTGCGACAGCACCGGAGATGATACGGGTTTTGGACAATATCAACCTCGAAATAACCGAAGGAGAGATCGTCGGTATCATCGGACGATCCGGATGCGGAAAAACCGTTCTGATCCACCTCGTCCGCGGCATCGATCAGCCCCCCACCTCCGGACAGATCATCTACCACGTCGCCGTCTGCCCCGAATGCGGCAGAGTCGAACTCCCGAGCCATGCCGGCTCTGCCTGCAGCAGCTGCGGAGGAAAACTGGAAAGCCGTGACATTGACTTCTGGGCACCGGAAAATGAGACCCTCAAAACCCGCATCATGGCAAGAACCGCCATCATGTTCCAGCGGACGTTCGCTCTCTACGGCGACGACCGTGTCATCGAAAACGTGCTCCGGGCCCTGGATGACATCGACTACCCGTCCGAAAAAGCCATAGGCCGGGCCGCCGACCTGCTCGACGAAGTACGTCTCACCCACCGCATGATGCATATCGCCCACGACCTCTCCGGCGGAGAAAAACAGCGTGTCGTCCTCGCCCGCCAGCTCGCCCGCGATCCCATGTTCCTCTTCGCCGACGAACCCACCGGCACCCTGGATCCCAAGACCGCCAAGATCGTGCACGACCTGCTCAAGGAAGCGTCACGGGAAAACGGTATGGGAATGCTGATCACCTCCCACTTCTCCCAGGTCTTAGAAGACGTCGCCGACCGGGCGGTGCTTCTGGACGACGGAAAGATCACCAGAATCGGCACACCCGAAGAGATCATAACCGCATTCATGGAAAACTACCATGATGACCTGGTTTACACCGATCAGGAGATCGGCAACCCCATCGTCCGCGCCGAAAACCTCTCCAAAAAATTCATCGCCGTTGACCGGGGCGTCATCAACGCGGTCGATAAGATCAGCTTCGACATAAACGAACGGGAAATCTTCGGCATCATCGGTGTTTCCGGCGGAGGAAAAACAACACTGTCCAAGATGATTGCCGGACTCTACGAACCAACCGCAGGAAAACTGGAGGTCCGCATCGGGGACGAGTGGATCGACATGACCAAACCCGGTTACCTCTACCGCGGCCGGGCAAAGAAATACATCGGCCTCCTCCATCAGGAGTACGACCTCTATCCCCACCGGACCATCATCGACAACCTCACCGATGCCATCGGTCTTGAGTTCCCCAAAGAACTTGCCACCCGCAAAGCAATGATCACCCTTCAGATGGCGGGCTTCACCGAAAAGAAGGCAAAAGACGTCCTGCATCGTTATCCGGCAAGCCTCTCCGAAGGAGAAAAGCACCGCGTTGCCCTTGCCCAGGTCCTCATCCGCGAACCCCGTATCATCCTCCTGGACGAACCGACCGGAACCATGGACCCCATCACCAAAGTGGACGTCAAACACTCCATCATCCACGCCCGCGAAGAAATGGACGAAACCTTTGTTATCGTCTCGCACGACATGGAGTTTGTCCGTGACGTCTGCGACCGCTGCATGTTCATGCGCGGCGGAAAGATCATCAAGATAGGCCCCACCCATGAAGTACTCGCCGCCCTGACCGACGCCGAGAAGGACATCATGGCGCGTGCAGTCGCAACCGAACGGGACCGCGCCATGGACAACACCCCCAAATCCGTCCCGACCCAGGCCGACCCCAAAGGCGAAGACGTTCCCGAGCAGAACGCCGGAACACTTCACGCCAGCACCGATGAAATGTTCGAGATGTAAAATCTGAAAAAGAGAGTTACCGTGACAAACATGCAGATATTCCTCAACGGGGAAACAAAAGTTGTCCCCAAAGGAACCACACTGGCCGCCCTCCTGCCGGATCACCCGGCGGGATGCGGAGTTGCCGTTCTCCGGCCCGGAGTTGCCGCCGCAGGGGATGCGGACGGGTCGCGCGACACATCCCAGCTCCGGTTCGTAACAACCGCGGGTGACATCGTCGTCGAACTCCTGCCGGGCGTCGTCCTGCCGGTACCGACCGGAGACGTCTCCGACACGAACCTCCGGGTTCACTGGGAAGACAAATACGCCGTTGCCTTCGGCCCTTTCAAGGCAGACTTCATCCCCGATCACCAGTCCTACCGCTACGACCGCGGCGTACTCTGCCTCGGCTGCGGCGGGTATGACTCGGAAACCTCCTACCTCATGTTCTCCCGTCTCCAGCATATGGGAGACCACGGGGCAGCAGCCGGAGGCGCAGTTCTCGGCACCGTCATCTCCGGTCTCGGCATCATGAACCGGTGGAGAAACGGCGACCGTATCACCAGAATAGAACACGTTTTCTCCTCGGTTGACACAACCAACGCTGCCGTAACCACTGACCTCTCCCTCGCGGTTGAGGACGGCATGCAGATATTTTCCGAGATCCGCATCAACGCGGAAGGATACACGGAAGATCACACAGGAATTGATACCTCCTGTACCCGATCGGTGGAACATCTCCTGTTTGCGCTACGCAACGCCGAGTACGTGATCGATCGGACCGCGTCCACCTACATCCGCGATCACGCCGAAGGAAAACTCACCGTCCCGATGGAACTCCAGAAACCCCGGCGGGAAGGAACCGTCACCGTGCGGACCTCGGGGAAAAGTTCCGGCGCCATCTACATCTACACCAGAGACGTCCCGAGCAACCAGCACCACACCCGTACCGGAACGGTCGTCCGCGGCATTGAACTCGCCCGGTTTGCCGGTGCCGGAACAAAACTGTCCGTCAAAGTCGTCCCTGAACAGATCGACCTTCGCGGCCTGCCGCTCGGCGAGGCCGTCGCCCGTGCCAAGGCACGGGGACTCCATGTGCTTGCCGACAACCGCGACGTAAA
>DALTYF010000118.1 GCA_029986195.1 Methanocorpusculum sp.
CTTTGATGATGTGTACACCTGCACCGGGGTTCATATCTCTTTCACTACCTTGACATTATTATGAAATAAAGGGTGTGTGATACCGTGGTAAAAAAGTGAAGGGACTGATTTATCCCTTCAGGGTGTAGCTCTTCGGCGGTTTCTTTTCACATCCGGCAATGACTGCGGTTCCGGCGAGGGTGAACACCTCAAACTTCGGATCTTCAAAGGATTTGAAGAATTTTTTCATGAACGGGTGTGCCTGATACACATCGTTTTTGATACCTTCATCGTCCGTAAAGACAACATTTGCCAAGATGCGGAGCCATGCGTTCTTCTTTGGATCAAATGCTGCAACCTCCACTCTCGGATGGGCTTTCACCTGGACGTACATGGGTTTGGTATTGGTCGTGGCAAAGTAGGGGTTACCGAACTGTTCCAGGACGAACATGATCGGACGGACATGGGGATTGCCGTCCTTGTCAACGGATGCAAGATACGTGACGGGATTTTTCGTGAGGAATTCTATGACTTCAGAGGACATGATATTGCTATCTCCGGGGCACGCTGCCCAACAGGATCTATCGCGCCAAAAGATTATAAGATTCAGGATAGTGACAAAAAAAGAAAAATTATCCGGTTTTTTCCATCAGAACAGCCGCCGCTCCCAAAAGCTCGTGCCCCCGGCCGGTCAGGACGTACTCTTTTCGTTCACCCTTCTGCAGGATCATTCCTGCATCAAGCAGTTTTTCCAGATGAAACAGCAGGTTCCCGCCGCGGAGTCCGGTCAGCTTCCCCAGATCGGCGAAGGATTTCGGTTCGCTCGCAAGAGATTTGAGAATTTTTACGCGGATCACATTCGCCAGCGGCTCGCCTATCCATGCGACCACTGCTTCGTCGGACAGTTCCTGAATCTGTTCGCCGATGCTGTCCCCCGCATACACTCCCGCACTTTTCAGCAGTTTTGTGTGGGCGGCGAACAGTTTGTCCGCTTCCAGAAGGCAGCCGGTACAGTGTTCGTATCGGCACAACTTCTGCGCATCTTCATATTCGCGGCGGATTTTTGTGATCTCTTCGGCGGAGATCGATCCGGTCTTCAGGCTTCCGAGCAGGGCAGTGAGTGTTTTTTCAAACTGCGGGAGACACTGTTCCTTTGCCGGACAGTTTTCGGCCTGGGCCCGGAGTGTTTCCTTTGCCCGGGCCAGTTCGCCTGCGATTATTGCATCTGCTGCATGTTTGCGAAATGTGTCAAGCGTTCCGGAACTGTTTTTGGATTCCGGTACATTGATGCAGCGCCCCACCTCGGTTCTGAGTGCTTCGATCTCGGCTCTGAGTGCGGCAAGTTCTGCGGCCCAAGCGTCTTCCATTGTTGTGCAGTACCTCATTCTCTTTTGAAACAGATGAAGGTATAGGAAAAAAATGATTTGGATTAGATTGTGAAGGTCTTCGGCGGCTGACCGGAGAAGTCGGCGATGGTTGCGGTGCCGTTGATGATCGTGAAGATCACAAAGTCCGGGTTCTCGGCGGTCTGATAGATGCTTTTTACGATCGGACTTGTTTCGATGATTGCTTTTTTGATCTCCATGTCCTTTGAGAAGGAGACGGTCGCAGAGATTCGAAGCCAGGCGAACTCGGGGTTTGCAACGGTGATCTCGACCCTGGGGTGTGCGGTCATTTCCCTGTACATCGGTTTTTTTGCTGGAGGTGCAGAAGTACGGTTTTCCATCATGTTCAAGGTAGTACATGACCGGACGAACCTTCGGGTTGCCGGTTTTGTCAACGGTTGCCAGGTACATGACCTGATTGTTCTGCATAAACTCGATTATTTCGGTTGTCATGATATTTTTTCTCCTGAGATTCCTGAGGGGACTCTCTCCTACTCTGTTGATCGTCATTTGTTATAAAAATAACTCTAAAGTATATTTTTATAACTTTTTGGAATCGGAGGAAAATGCTGGGTTGTTTCTTGAAAATTTCAAAAATCAGAGGTTAAGGGAGTATTCAGTTCCCCGCCACCAGAGGAAGTATGCCCGGCCGCGGCGCAGCAGAATACAGCCGTCCAGAAATCCCGGCCAGTCGTCGGTGAAGTCGTAACCGGTAAGAACGGAGACGAACGGGACGATCCAGGCATCGTGCGTCACGCAGACGGAGATTTCCCCGTCTGCAAGTGTGCTTTCGATGAACTGAAACATCCGCCGCGTTCCTTCCGTGACCGGATAGTGGCCGGGGATGGTCTCGCCCGCGACGTATCGGAGGCTCATGATCTTGACCGGGTTTACGACGTAGAACTCTCTGACGATGTCGTCATCCGCAACGTAGGCGCTCGGTGTGCCCAGCATCAGACTCTTTTTTGTTTCACCCGAAGTTCCTGCACCGGCTAAAATTTCATCGCCGGTCTGGACACACCGCACCATCGGGCTTGCGTATGTCCGGAGCGGTACCTTCGGCAGCGCAGCGCCGAAGGCCCGCGACTGCCGCTTCCCCCGGACCGTGAGAACTTTTGTGGATCCGGGCTGGCCTTTGATGAACGGTTCGCGTTCCCCGTGCCGCATCAGAACTGCTGCCGCATCCCACGCGGTGTCCCGCAGGACTGCTGGTATCGGATTTTCCGGCGGGATGTAGCGGACCGTTCCGCGCAGCGGAAACGGTCCGGCGGGTTCTCCGGTTCGTTCAAGGATCGATCCGTCCGGGCTGATGAAAAGCCATCCTCTCTCATCGCGGACGTATGCCTTCCCTCCGGAAAACGGGCGGGCATCGTAGTACCAGTCACCGTAGAGCAGTTCACCTGCGGTGGTAATGTGGGTTGCCCCCAGTGTTTCGTGATACACCACTGCGGATCCTTCAGAAAACCCGGTTGCATACAGATACGTCTCAAAGGCGATTGGTTTTCCCTCTTCATCGATGAAGAGGTAGCGCCCGTCCGGGTTCTGGACGGGCGCAACACCCTCGGAGAAGTCTCCCGCCCATGAGTACCGCTCATCGTATGCGGGTTCCCCGAGAAAATTTATGTGGTATGCTCCCTCTCCGTCACGGACCGCAGCAAGTCCCGGGAAACGGAACGGGCCGACACAGTCAAACCGGCGTTCATAGATGGGGGTGCCGCCGTAGAGGTGATGCGTTGCGTCCGGGCTGATGATCAGATCGTCAAAGTCCATACAAAAAAGAGTCAGCGGATAGCCGTCAGGCCGACCGCTTTGTTGGTGATCGCAATCGATTCGGCTGCGGACGTCACGTCACCCGCCATCGCCCGGATGCAGTCGACGGTTTCCACAACGACATCCGCTTCCTGGTGGATTGCCTGGAACAGATAGAGATCGGTTCCGTCAAGAACGGAGATCGAGTCCTTGAAGATACCGTTCTCCCAGAGGTCTCCACGCGGACGAAGGAGATCGGAGGTGTACTCCTTGAGCTGTGCTGTGCTGGTGATGCCGGTACTCTTTTCGATTAAGCCGAGACGCGAGTGTGCCTTAATCAGATCGATCACCTGCTCTTTGGTCGCCGGGTTCTTCAGTTCCATGTTGAGGAAGTGCATGTGCATGAGGGTTGTCGGCACGATCATGGCGGAGGTGACGATGTTGATGTGCGGAAGAACACTCTGGACGTCCGGGCCGTGATGTGAGGGAATCGTGACCGGGTTTAAGACGATTGCATCAATAGGTCCGCGTTTGATGTCGCCCGGATCGCCGCCCCGGCGAACCATGGTGGCCCGGACTTTTTTGACGCCGAAGGCAGAGTCGATGAGGTTGATGATCCGGCAAAGGCCGGTCGTGTTGCAGGAGACAACACGGGCATACTGTCTGCCGACTGCATCCGCGTAGTTGCAGGAGGAGTTAAAGGAGAATCCCGCGACTTCGTGATCCTCGCCGCCTTCCCAGATGGCTTTTTTGCCGTACTTTTCGTACAGCGCTTTGTTGCCTTCGCCTACGCCCCCGGGCGTTGCATCGACCACAATGTCGGCTTTCTGGATCATCTCCTCAACACTTCCCGCAACCGGGATGCCTGCTTTTTCAAAGGCTTCCTTTTTGGAGATGTCTGCGATATAGAGGGGGTATCCCCGCTCTTTTGCGACAAACGCTTCTGCGCCGGGTTTTGTCTTGGAAACACCGATGATTTCCATGTCAGGCTGTGCGGAGACTGCATCGGCCACACGTTTTCCGATGGTTCCATAGCCGTTGACTGCGACCTTGATCATAATACAGTATGCTTTCTCTTCGGTATCATAAAAGCGTATCCAGTACTTCGGTGTTGCCCATGACTTCGTTGATTACCTATGAATGATCGTCATCAATCGAATTTCAGCCCACGGAAGATACGAAACACACGGAAAGAAAAAACATCACGGAACATACGTGAACATCACGGAATCCTCAATTAATCTGTTTTCGTGGTTTTCTTGTTTATTCCGTGATGTTTTTTCTTTCCGTGTGTTTCGTATCTTCCGTGAGTATCAGGACTTTATGGGCAACACCCAGTACTTCGTTGCCGATAGTATTATATCG
>DALTYF010000119.1 GCA_029986195.1 Methanocorpusculum sp.
TGGCGGTCGGCGACCGGATGGGATAAACTCCTGCAAACTCTCTGCTTTTTACGCTACTATACCGACTACAGACACATGACGGAGTACACAAGTATCCGGGAGGACGTCCTCACCAAACTTGAAGAGTATCTGCCGGAGATACGGGAACGGTTCGGCATTCAAACGCTTGCAATATTTGGCTCCGTCTCGCGGGGTGAGGATACTCGTGATTCTGATGTGGATATTTTGTATGCGTTTCGTCCCGGAGAGGCAACGCTCGCCCATCTGGTGGGTCTCGGAGATTTTCTTGAGGAACGTTTGGGAAGAAAGGTGGATCTGGTCGCGGCACGTGCACTGAGTCCCTACCTTCGTGATGCAGTGATTGCCGAGGCGGTGTATGATCCTCGTCATCCTTCCCTTTGTGAGGTAATTTCCCGTGAGACTTATAAAAAAAGATTGGACAAAGTCTCATCACTTCCGCATCAGCCGGGAACTGTCAGCATATACCTCTTATTCCGGAGTAAGAGAAAACATATCTCCACGGAACAGGATCCCGTTCCGCTCATTCTGTCCGAACACTGCCATACGGACAGGACAGGTTCCCGGAGAAAATACCCGGGGGTTACGAAAGAAGCACCAGCAAAGCAGACACAAAAGCAGATCGCCCGCATTACTCCGTACATATGCAAGAGAAAACTGACAGATTGAACCATTCCCGATATCGATATAATGTATCCGGAACCAACCGATACCTCAAACGTCGAAGCAGAGATAACAGCTATGGCAGTATTACAGAAGATCCCTACAGAAAATGAGATAATCTCTCTTATTGGAGCCGGGGCATTTTCGTATTGGGAGAAAATATGTCTTGAAATCAACCAGCTCTATGACATGGAGAGGATATGGAGTGACGGCGGGAAGAAGTGGAAATACGAATATAAGTACCGGCGTGGCGGGAAAACCTTATGCGCCCTGTATGCACGACAGGATTGCTTCGGCTTTATGATTATTTTCGGAAAGGACGAAAGAAAAAAAGTCGAAAACATCAGAAATGATCTCTCAGCCCGGACGATGGAATTATACGACACCGCCGAAACCTATCACGACGGCAAATGGGTTATGTTGAACGAATCTGTTCCGATAGACGATATACGAATGCTTCTGAAGATAAAACGAAAACCGAATAGAAAGTCTGCCAAATAACTTCCTGGTTATCGGAGAGAGAATCTATCTAACCGCAAAAAAGAAGAGGCCACCGGGTATGGGCCGGTCAGCTGCACCCGGACCATCCGCAGTGCTTGCAGATGCCCATGTTGCATCCCTCGCCGAAGTCCAGCGGCTCGCCGCACTCCGGACACGGATTACCCTTCTTCGTTCCGGGCGTCACCGTCTCAACCGTCCAGTTGTCCAGCGTCGTGATCGCCTGATTCGTCGCCGCAAGCTCAATACACTTGCCGACCACATCCGCACAGGAAAGACCCTCCGAGTTCTTATTCCGCAGCGCCGAAATACAGCTCACCTTTGCAAACTGCTTCACAAACTTCTCGTACGGGACACCATTCTGCAGGCCCGTACTGATACTTCTGCCGAGTGCATTGCTGCTTGCCTCGCATCCTGCACCCACCGTTCTGATGAACACCTCCATTGGTTTGCCATCCAGCGTGTTCACCGTAATATACAGCCGGCAGCATCCCGATTGTGCCAGGAACGTCCTGCCGTCCAGCTCACGCGGGCGTGAGAACGGCAACTGCTGCACAACCTTCGGCTCCGGAACAACTGCTTCCTCCTCCTTCTTTTCCTCCGTCTTCTCCAGTGCCAGCACCACATCCTCCCGTGAACCGGTGCGGTACAGCGTCATACCTTTGATGCCTTCCTTCCATGCAAGCAGAACAGCATCCGCCACATTTTCCTTCGTTGCGGCAAACGGCATATTGATCGTCTTTGAGATCGACGCATGCACATGTTTCTGGAACACCGCCTGCATCAGCACGTGATCCTTCCACCTGATATCCAGCGCCGTCTTAAACACCGCACGGAACGCGTCCGGCAGCCACAGCACATCCTGCACCGAACCCGTCTCGTGCACATGACTGATAACCTCATCGCGCTTCGCCTCGGCCTCCGCACCGGTAAACCCGAGTCCCGCAATCACGCGGCGCAGCTCCGACTCGAAGTACGGGTGAACCATGATAAACGTCTTGCCGACCGTGTTCCGGCGGGTGTACGCATACGAAAACACCGGCTCAATTCCGGACGAACACCCCGCAAGCAGCGAAATGGTACCGGTCGGGGCGATGGTCGTAAGGGCAGCGTTGCGCATAATCTTTCCCTGCTTGTCCCAGACAGACCCCTCATACGCCGGGAACGTTCCCTTCTCCTTTCCGAGCCGTTCGGACTCCTCCGTTGCCACCTCATTGATACGGGCCATAACCTCCTCACAGAAGTTGCGGCCTGCCTCCGAATCGTACGGAATGCGGAGCATCAGCATCGCATCGTGCACACCCATCAGACCCAGACCAACCTTTCGGGTGCGGGTTGTCGCTTCCCGGATCTGCTCAATCGGGAACACATTCTTCGTGATGACCGCGTCCAAGAACCGGACCGCCATCCGCGTCATCGCATCCAGCGCATCATAGTTCACGCCGTCTGCGCGGATGAACTTCGCGAGGTTGATACTTCCCAGAACACAGGACTCAAACGGCAGCAGCGGCTGCTCACCGCACGGGTTCGTCGTATCGATCGGGCCCAGCTGCGGTGTTGGGTTCTTCTGGTTAATCGTATCGTAGAACAGAATGCCCGGCTCACCGTTCTTCCAGACCCCTTCCACAATACCGTCCCAGATCTCGCGGACCGTTACCGACTCGCCCTCGGTCGTCTTCAGCCACTCGCGATCCAGATCGCCTGCGGCAACGGCTTTCATGAACTCATCATTCACCATCACCGAGATGTTGAAGTTTGAGAAGTCGCCCTCTTTTGCCTTGCTTTTGATGAACTTCATGATGTCCTTGTGCCAGACATTCAGAATGCCCATGTTTGCGCCGCGCCTGCGTCCGCCCTGCTTGATCACGTCCGTTGCCGCATTGAAGACACGCATAAACGACACCGGGCCGGACGCAACACCGTCCGTCGAACGGACAGGCGAGCCTTCCGGTCTGAGGTGAGAGAAGTTGTAGCCGGTACCGCCGCCTGACTGGTGAATAATTGCGCCCCAGCGGATGGCATCAAAAATCTCCGGCAGGGAATCATTCACCGGAAGCGTAAAACAGGCGGACAGCTGTCCGAGCGGTGTTCCCGCATTCATCAGCGTTGGCGAGTTCGGGAGAAATTCGAGGCTCATCATCGCCTCAAAATATTCCTTCGTCTCCTCCGGTGTTTCGCCGAGGGCATCCGCCACACGCCGGCACACATCCTCAAAGGATTTTTCGCCGACGCGGTAGTAGCGTGCGGCAAGAATACTGTCTACAACTGAGTCCGCCATCATATCAACCTGATAATATTAGTACAATTTTCATTTTGCCGGAGGAAAAGGGGAATATCCATACGGCTGGGTGCAGAGTACTTACCAAGTAATTAGCGAGCACGATTATTAACTGTTAACATTCGGGGGCCGGAGGGTAAATCACAACTATTAATGAGATGCACACCGACTTTCTAAAGAATTATGGTTGTTCCCGAAAAGGTATTTTTCACCAGAGGATGCGGTGTCCACAAAGACAAGCTGGTATCCTTTGAAATGGCTCTCAGGGATGCGGGACTGGCCCCGTACAACCTCGTAACCGTCTCCTCCATCATGCCTCCGGATGCCGAGATCATCTCCCGCGAGGAAGGTCTTCCCCATCTTTCTCCGGGTGAAATCGTCTACTGTGTCATGGCGCGGACGGAAACAAATATTCCGGGTCAGAGCATCGCCGCAGCCGTTGGTCTTGCGGTCCCGGAGATTCACGGAAAACAGCACGGTTACCTCTCCGAGTACCATGCCGCAGACATCTCCGGTCACGAGTGCGGTGAGTATGCCGAGGATCTTGCGGCGACGATGCTTGCAACCATCATGGACATCCCGTTTGATCCGGAGACCGCATGGCAGGAGCGCGAACAGGTGTACCTCGCAAGCGGCAAGATCATCAAGACCAGTCATCTCTCCGCATCTGCCGTCTGCGGTGCGGACGGAAAGTGGACCACGGTTCTTGTTGCCGCGGTCTTTATTCTGCCGTAATCTGCTCGTTCATTCCGGATTCCAGAGTCCATCCCCGGCAGGCGGGGAACTTCAGAGGTATGATTGCAGAGCAGGGGGAGATTATTCCCTCCCGTTTTTTTGAACCGTTCGTGTTGTCTGCACCGCATCCGATCCTCCGCCGCGCAGCAGCATATTTTTTTAACGAATGGTTCAATCAACCGATAGGTTTATGCCCCTCCCCCCGAATGTATCTTCAAATATG
>DALTYF010000120.1 GCA_029986195.1 Methanocorpusculum sp.
ATCCGTCGCTGGAGCTTGCGTTCCGTATGGCGAGATATTTTAATACGACCATCGAGGAGATCTTCACGTTTGAGGCGTGAGGATTTTTTTCTTTTTTCTGAAAAATAAAAAAAGTTCAGGCTGCGGCTCTGCGCCGTTCCCATTCGTCAAGCACTTCCTGTCCCTCGATAAATACCAGTCCGTGCTCTTGTGCATATGCTTTTGCCCCTTCTTTGTCCAGTGCAAAACCGTTGTCTGCCATCATTTCGCAGATGGTTACGGCAGGGGTTACGCCGGCCATCTGTGCCAGGGCAACTGATAGTTCCGTCTGGCCGCGGCGCTGATCCAGCAGGTCGTCTGCTGCGCGCAGCAGGGCCATATGACCGGGTGTGCGGAAGTCGTCGGAGAACGTTCCGGTTGTTCCGTTTTCAAAGTTTTTCACGTACTCTGCAATGGAGGTGACGGTCAGTGCCCGGTCCCGGTCGGTGACGCCGGTGTAGGTGTTGCGGTGGTTTACCCACAGGGAGAAGGATGAGTGGTTGCGCCGGTCGTAGGGGACGTCTCCTTCTTTTTCCACAATGTCTCCGGCGAACCGCAGGGCATCGGATGCAAACGGCAGGCCGAATGCCTGCGCTGCTGCTCCGGAGATTGCGGTGCAGATCAGGCCGCCGCCGTCCTTTCGAAACATCCGGATTGTTTCGGGGGTGACTGCGGAGGAGAGGATTGCAAAGTCCGTCTCTTTTTCGCGGTTGTCAAAGTCGTACAGCAGAATTACCTTGCCCTGTTTCAGGGCGTCCAATGCTTTTTCAATCATAGCCAATTTCTACCTCTACGCTGTCGTTGTCACTGAGTCCGAGCGTTCCGCGCAGGGGGACGCCGGAGATTACTTCAATAATGTCTTCCGGATAATGGGTGCGGCCGGGGACCACGATCGCACAGGGAATGTTGTCGATTCTGCAGGGGATACAGCGTGCTTCGCCGAAGGTCCGGTGTTCGTCGGAGAATCCGGGAACGGTGATCCATTCAAGTGTGTCGATCCGTTTGCGGACGAGGACGCTCTGCGGGTTCAGTTTTACGTTCAGGGTTCCGGGGTACGGGGTGAATCCGCAGAGTTCGGTGAACTTTTCCTGATAGTGCGGGATGGACATGTAGTATCTGCCTTCGCCGACGCCGGAGATCACGCTGCCGGTGAGGACGTAGTGCCCGCCGATGCGGTCAAAGATTTTGCAGTATTCCGAGAACTCGCGACGCAGCAGTTCTTCGCCGGTTTTTGTTACCAGTACGAACTGTCCCGATGATTCGGTCGTCCGGGAGATGAGATGCGCAGTTTCCAGTGACCGCAGTCTGCGCGAAGCGGTCTGCTGGCTGATGCCCAGTTGTTCGCCGAGACTTTGTGTCGAGAGACGGACCGGTCCTTTGCATCCGCCCATTGCTGCAATACGCTTCAGACAGAGGGTATCCTCTGCATCGACTGTAACCATGATACTCACTATTGGGTTGTTTCCTATATATGAGTTCGTATCTATTACTTCGTGCATTGACGAATTCGACGACCAGCCTTTTATGTAGGGAACGAAATACAATATGTTGTATGGAACCGGGACTGCGTCAACAGCTTGCCGAGAAAATGGCAGGTGAAATTACTCTCTCAGACGCTCCCGGGAAAGCGCTGAAAAAATGGAGATCCAGTTTTCAGATTGCTCCCGGTGTGCTGGCGGACCATCTTGGTATTTCTCCGTCTGTTATCAGTGATTATGAGAGTGGCAGGAGAAAGAGTCCGGGTACCGGAGTGGTTGGAAAAATTGTAGATACTCTTCTGGATATTGATGAGGAGAACGGCGGCAAGTACATTCAGAAGTACGGCAAGCTGCTGTTTTCCGACTACGATGATGAAGTCATCTATGATATCCATGATTTCGCTTCGTCAATTCCGATCCGAGAGTTGTCGGAATTGATTGAATGCACCCTTCTTTACGGTTCGGAGGATCATCAGATCTTCGGTTATACCGTGGTGAACAGCCAGAATGCGATTCTGAATCTTTCTCCGAATGAGTTCAACCGCATTTACGGCTGGAGTACCGAGCGGGCGCTGATCTTTACGGATGTTTCCACGGGAAAGTCGCCGATGATTGCTATCCGGGTGACGCCGTTCAAGCCCCCGTATGTGATTTTACAGGGGATTGATGTGGAGAATGTTCATCCGCTGGTGAAGCTGCTTGCAGAGAAGGATCGCATAACCGTATTATGTACGTCGCTTGATGTGCAGGAAATTATTACCCGCCTGAGGAATACAGAATGGTAGGAATTATTACCTACGGGGCATACATCCCCCGTTACAGGATTAAGGTCGAGGAGATCGCACGTGTCTGGGGTGCTAATGCCGCAGAGATTACGGGCGGTCTCGGCGTCCGGGAAAAAGCTGTTCCTGATTATGATGAGAACACGGCAACGTTTGCGGTGGAAGCGGCACGCAGTGCGCTTGCACGCAGGGCGGTTGATCCCGCAGAGATCAAGGCGGTCTATATGGGGTCGGAGTCTCATCCGTATGCGGTGAAGCCGACGGCAGTGACTGTTGGTGAGGCTATCGGTGCAACGCCGGTGATGACGGCAGCTGATTATGAGTTTGCCTGTAAGGCAGGAACTGCGGGTATTCAGACCGCAATGGGTCTGGTTTCGTCAGGTATGATGAAGTACGCGGTTGCGATCGGTGCGGATACGGCACAGGGTGCGCCGGGGGATGCTCTGGAGTACACTGCCGCCGCAGGCGGGGCTGCGTATGTGATCGGGAATGATGATCCGATTGCGGTCATTAATCACACCTGTTCTTTCTCAACCGATACGCCGGATTTCTGGCGCCGGGAGGGAGAAGATTATCCGCAGCACGGCGGACGGTTTTCGGGAGATCCGGGATATTTTAAGCATGTTACGGGTGCTGCGCATATGATGCTTGAGTACATGGGTACGAAACCGGCGGATTATGAGTATGCGGTGTTCCACCAGCCGAATGCGAAGTTCCCGCAGAAGGGAGCGGCGATGCTCGGGTTTACGTATGATCAGATCAAGACGGGTCTGCTTGCGCCGAGACTGGGTAATACGTACAGTGGTGCGGTTCCTCTTGGTCTTGCGGCTGTTCTGGATGTGGCGAAGCCGGGCGACCGGATTTTTATTACGAGCTACGGCAGCGGGTCGGGGTCGGATGCGTTTGATCTGACGGTGACGGATGCGATCCTCGATAAGATCGACCGGTCGAAGGGTCCGTCGGTTGAGGCGATGCTTGCTTGTGCAAAGTATCTTGATTATGCGGTGTATGCCCGCCATAAGGGTAAGATCAAGGTGTGAGGTGCGGAAAATGAGAGATGTAGCAGTTATTGGTGCCGGTATTACGGCATTTGGAGAGCGCTGGGATACTTCGTTCCGCGATCTGTGCACGGAGGCGGGCGTTGCGGCGCTTGAGGATGCGAATGTTGCCGGTGAGCAGATCGATGCGATGTTTGTCGGGTCGATGTCTGCGGGCCGGTTTATTGGTCAGGAGCACGTGGGTGCGCTTGTTGCGGATTACGTGGGTCTGGGCGGGGAGCTGCATGTGCCGGCTACTCGTGTGGAGGCTGCGTGTGCTTCGGGCGGGCTTGCGTTCCGGCAGGCGGTTGCCGCTGTTGCGTCGGGGATGTCCGATGTGGTTGTGGCAGCCGGTGTTGAGAAGATGACGGATGTGTCGGATGCGACGGATGTTTTGGCCGGTGCGGCGGATCGGGAGTGGGAGAGTTTTGCGGGAGCGACGTTCCCGGGTCTCTATGCGATGATCGCCTGCGATTACATGAATAAGTATGGTCTGACCCGTGAGCAGCTGGCGCAGGTTGCGGTGAAGAATCACTATCATGGTGCCCGCAATCCGTTTGCGCAGTTCCGGTCGGAGATTACGCAGTCAACGGTGATGAAGTCCACCATTGTTGCGTCACCTCTGCGTTTGTTTGACTGTTCGCCGGTTTCGGATGGTGCGGCAGTGGTGATTGTCTGTCCGCTGGAGCGTGCGAAGGAGTTTACGGATACGCCGATCAAAGTGCTGGCGTCTGCTCAGGCGGGCGATACGATTGCGCTGCATGATAGACCGGACTTTTCTACGATGGGCGCAACAGTTGCTGCCGGCAACTCCGCGTTCCGGCAGGCGAAGCTGGAGCGCAAGGATATCGACTTTGTGGAGGTTCACGATTGTTTCACGATTGCAGAGCTCTGCGCTATTGAGGATCTCGGGTTTGTTCCGAAGGGAACTGCCGGGAAGTTCACGGAGGAGGGTGAGACGCAGGTTGGCGGTAAGCTGCCGGTGAATACGTCGGGCGGTCTGAAGGCATGTGGTCATCCGGTCG
>DALTYF010000121.1 GCA_029986195.1 Methanocorpusculum sp.
AACAAGCTGACCGACCCGCGTCACCTTACACGCCGTCTTCTTCACCGTCTCGCAGAGAACCACAAAATTCTTCCCCCGCACCGACTCAAGCGCATGCTTGACCACCCCGGGCCCGCTGACACCAACGTTCACCACCGCGTCCGCCTCGGTCACCCCGTGGAACGCACCCGCCATGAACGGATTATCATCAGGCGCATTACAGAACACCACCAGCTTCGCACAGCCGAGCGAATCATTCTCCTGCGTAGCCTTCGCCGTCTCAAGCACAATCTCGCCCATCAGCTTCACCGCATCCATATTGATACCGGTCTTCGTCGAACCGATATTCACCGAACTGCACACCCGTTCCGTCTGCGCAAGTGCCTGCGGAATGGAACGGATCAGATTCTCATCCGCCTGCGTCATCCCTTTCGACACAAGCGCCGAATACCCCCCGAGAAAGTTCACACCAGTATCCGACGCGGCACGATCCAGCGTCTTTGCGATCGTCACAAAATCCTCCGGTGTTTTGCATGCCTGCCCGCCGACCAGTGCAATCGGTGTAACCGAAATCCGTTTGTTCACAATCGGAATCCCGAACTCCAGTTCAATCTCCTTCCCGGTAGAAACAAGATCCTTTGCAACCCGCGTAATCTTTGCATAGATCTTCTCGTTCAGCCGGGCAAGATCCGCATCACAGCAGTCCAGCAGACTAATACCGAGCGTAATGGTTCGCACATCGAGCTTCTCCTGCTCGATCATCTTGTTCGTCTCATTGACCTCAAAAATATTGATCATGGTACCCCCTCAGATACGGTGCATCTTCGTAAAGATATCCTCGTGCTGACAGCGGATCTTCACCCCGATCTCCTCACCGATCCGGTCAAGATCCTGCACCATCTCACCGAACGGTTTCGGCGACGCAGTTGCATCCGCGATCATCATCATGTTGAAATAACCCTGCACAATCGTCTGGGAAATATCCTCAACGTTTACCTTATTCTCCGCAAGGTAGCTGCAGACCTTTGCAATAATCCCCACAGTATCCTTTCCTACAACAGTAATAATGGTCTTTGTCATCCTCGATCTTCCTCGCCGGTTCAAATGTCCTGTATGTATTCGCGTTCCCGCATCAAATAGATTGTTGCACGTGGTTTCAGTCAGCACTCTTTTTCTCTTCAGCCTGCCAATAACAGATCTATGACACACCCCGTATCAGTACAGACCGCAGAACACCTCACCGCAGAACGGAAATACGCCGACGCCGCAGATATCTACCGGAGTCTTCTGGAAAATGCGGAGAACAAAACCGACGCGGCACTCTGGTGCGGTCTTGGCCGTGTGCTGATGCAGGACCAGCAGTTCTATGACGCAATCGATGCGTTCACCACCGCTGCCGGTCTTGCACCAGAAAATCCGGAAATCATGGCAGCTCTTGGTGACGCTCTTGCAACCGTGCATGAGTATGAAGAGGCAAAACTGTGGTTTGAGAAGGCAGCATCTCTCGCAGACAATATCCGCTACCAGCTCAGAGCCGGCGACATGCTCGCGTACCTCGGAAAATACGACGAAGCTCTGGTATATTATACGCTTCTTTCCTCGAAGTATCCGGACAATGCCGATCTCCTGCACAATAAGGGAAAAGTGCTCCATCATCTCGGCCGGACAATCGATGCGATGAACACGATCCTGGCAGAGATACAGCTTCGCAAAGATACGGTGGAAAAATCTCCCGATGACCGCTCCTACGCAAAACTTGCGGCAGCCTATAAACGCATCGGACTGTGGCAGGAAGCAGAAGAAGCGTATGCCGAAGCGGTCAGTCTTGCGCCGGAGAACCCGGAGTATCATATGTTTCTTGGATCCGCCCGGGTGATGAACAGCAGGACAGCCGAGGGTATTGCCGAGTATGAAAAGGCGGCAGAACTTTCCTGTGAGGATTTTTCGTTTCTGTCCGAGATTGCCGAATCGGCAACGAAGTTCAAGATGTATGAAGCCGCTATCCGGATTTACACCCGGGCACTTGCGATCCGGAACATCAACGGAGATGCATGGGCCGGGATTGCATACGCTCTTCTGATGCTGGACCAGAAGACCGAAGCACGGGCATTTTTCGAGATGGCCAAGGCAACGGGGTCGATGCGGGAGATTCCGTGGGCCGACAAACTGCATAAGAGTTACAAGACCGAGGCACTGGATCGGGCATTTCCGTAAATGTATCGTACCGTAACCGACTCCTCCCATCTGAAGAAGCTGCTTGCGGGGATAGCTCTGGCGATCTTTATCGATTCGCTGGACGGCTCGATTGTGAATATTGCCCTGCCGACGATCGCGGAAGGATTCTCCGTGGATATGTCAACGGCGGCATGGGTCATCATGGCCTATTTTTTGTTTCTGGTGGGTCTGATTCCGCTGTTCGGCAAGATTGCGGATCACGGACGGTTACAGGAGATCTTCTGCTGCGGATTTGTGGTGTTTACCGTCGGGTCGGTTGCCTGCGGTCTTGCACCGGATCTTCTGATGCTGGTAATTTCCCGTGCGGCCCAGGGCGTGGGAGCCTCGATGATCGCGGTTGCAGCGCCGCTTCTGGTGGTGCGGCTGATGCCTCCGCGTCACTGGGGGATGGGGATGGCGGCGACGGCGGGAGCGGTTGCGCTGGTGTTCGGGCCGGTTCTCGGCGGAATTCTGACGGAATATCTGTCGTGGCACTGGTGTTTCTTTATCAATGTCCCGGTGGGAATTGCGGCGGTTGTTCTTGGTCTGCGGATTATTCCCAGGGCCGAACGTCAGCCCAAAGTCCGGTTTGATCTGGCGGGCGCGGTGCTGATCTTTACGGCGATGGCATCGCTGATCTATCTGCTGGAACGGGGAATTCCGCTCGGATGGACGAGTCCGCAGGTGATCTTCTGCGGCGTTGTGTTTGCCGTGTCAGTCGTGATTTTTGTTCTCCGGGAGCTTCGCGTGGCGGATCCGATTCTGCGGGTGCGGGTGTTTGGGTCGCTGCCGTTTACGTTTGTGGTTTCATCGTACTTTTTGATCAGTGTGGTGTATGCGGGATTTTTGTATATTGTTCCGTTTTATCTGTCGATTGTGCTGGGGATGTCGCCTGCGGTATCGGGACTGATTCTTCTGATCAGTTCGGTTATTACGGCGGTGAGGGGGCTGCCGTCCGGCGCACTGTCGGACCGGATCGGAGCCCGCTGGCTGGTGACGGCGGCAGGTGTTGTGCGGGTGCTGTTCTGTCTGGTAATGGCGGTGATGATGCCGGAGAACGGGCTGTTCTGGATTCTTCTTCTGATGGTTCTGTCGGGTCTGACGTTCGGTATTTCGGGCGGTCCGTCCAGTGCCCGGATTATTGAACATGCGCCGGAGGGAGAAGGGGGAACCGGGTCGGTGGTGATGATGCTGTCGCAGTACAGCGGGATGGTGGTGGGTGTTGCGCTGTATGCGCTGGTGTTTAATCTGACGGTTCCGGGTGCTGCGGATGTTGCGGTGGGGCTGTTGCAGATGGAGCAGTTCCTGCCGGGTTTTCATATGACCGGCATGTTCGGGGCTGTCGCATCAGCGGTTGTGGTGGTGCTGTCAGTGGTGGTGAAGGACAGGATTGCGGGGAAAACGGATTCGACGTAGGCAGGGGTGCTTTTCTGAAACCTGTTGATGGATGAGTGGGCATGATGAGAAAGGAAACGCAAGATTTCGCAGATGCCCCTTCAGCGCTGAGTCGCAAGTTCGGAGGTCCTGCTCCGCTCCCCTTTCGGGGTCGCCTTCAGGGAATCTACGGTTGCGACGCGGATATTCGCTTCAGTCCGAATGAGTTGTAGAGCGAAGTCCCTAATCGGGAATGCCGCTGTGCCCTGTCGCTCATGCTTGTCTGGCGGCTGCGGGATCTGGCGGAGGAACTCTCCCTGTCCGCATCACCGAACTAACTCTGCTGCTTTGGATTCACCGGTGAACACAGATGTTGTCCCTAAATTCGTGTATTGACAATCAACATCGTCATTGATCCTATTTCAGCCCGTGAATCTGGGCTTTATAAACATAAATACGGGAACAAATCTGCATTTCAGAGTAAAAAAAAGACAAAACGCACCTGCCGGGATTTGAACCCGGGTCGAAAGCTCCGGAGGCTTCCAGGATATCCGCTACCCTACAAGTGCATGGAAAAGAATGTGCCTTATTCTATTAACCCTGTCAGTATAAAAAGAGTGAGGATTATTTTTGCAGCTGGTACTGATACCAGATCCGGCACGCCCCCTCATGGCTCACC
>DALTYF010000122.1 GCA_029986195.1 Methanocorpusculum sp.
AGCGCAAGACCCGCCTGCTTGCGCATCTCCTGAATCCGGCGGATAATCTCACGGGCATATCCCTCCGACTCAAGCTCAGGCGTCAGTGTCACATCCACATACACCATACTTCCCTCACCAAGCGGCGACGAAAACACATTCTCCGGCATCCGTTCCTCGAACGTCATATGCTCCTCCGTCAGCTCCGCCGAAAACCCGTCCCGCGCCACCACAACCTTCCCGTCGCGGGCAAGGGCAGCCTTCAGAATTGTTCCGTCCGACTCCTCAATAAACGCCTTCACCTTCGGACCGTCCCGGCCGAACTGCTTCCCGATAACCTTCATCACCGGCAGAGCAGTCCACTCCACCCGGTCCCAGATACCGGAAACCGTCTTCACCGACCGTGCATTCGCCCGGTCGCAGCACATATCATTCATCACCGAGATTGCATCCGCAACCGCCGGCGATGAGGTCGCCACCACAACCTCACCGACCGGCCAGCGGCCCTTCCGCTTCCCGTTCTGCCGGGCATTCGCCACCGCCTCATCAAACTCCTGCACAATCTCCATCTCCTCTTCCAGAGCTGAATCGATCAGCTGCGCAGTTCCGGCAAACCAGTCCTGCATATGCACCGACTCCGGTTCGTTTGCAAGACGCAGATTCTGATACATTTCCTCCGTAATATGGGGCGCAAACGGCGCAAGAATCGTCATCAGCCGGCGGAGAACATAATACATCGTATCGTATGCCTGCCTCTTCGACACCGAATCCTCCTCAAGCCACATCCGCGGCCGCACCAGCTGCACATACCAGCGCGACAGCTCATCCAGGACAAACGTCGCAATCGGCCGGGTTGCCCGGTGCAGATTACAGACCTCCATCTCCTTCGTCACCTGAGCCGCAAGCGTATTCACGCGGCTTACCAGCCAGCGGTCCTCACGACCGAACTCCGCAAGGTGGTCTTCGACCACCGACGGATCCCACACGCCTGCAGCGGTTGCCGCAGGCGTATAGCCGTCCAGCTGCATATACGGCAGCGGGAACCGGTACACATTCCACAGCACATTGAACATCCGGTGTGTCGTCTTCACGCCTTCCATCGAAAACCGCAGATCATCCCAGGGCGCACTCGCCGACAGAATATACTGCCGCAGCACATCCACCCCGAACTGGGAGATGACATCCTCCGGCGCAATCACATTGCCGAGGCTCTTGCTCATCTTCTTCCCGTTCGCATCCAGCGCAAATCCGTGCATCAGCACGGATTTGTACGGCGCTTTCCCGAACGCAATCGTGGATAACGCAAGCTGCGAATAGAACCAGCCGCGGGTCTGATCCTGGCCCTCCAGAATAAACTCCGCCGGCCAGTCTTTCTCGAACGCCTCCGTCTGCTGCGGGAACCGGAGCGTCGCCCACGAAGCAACACCCGAATCATACCAGACATCAAAGATGTCCGGCACCCGCTTCATTATCCCGCCACACTCGCAAGGAATCGTAATGTCATCCACATACGGCCGGTGCTGGTCCGTCATCTTCTGACCGGACAGCTGTTCCAGTTCCGCGTAGCGGCCCACCACATGATACTTGTTACAAACCGGACAGACCCAGACCGGAATCGGGATACCCCAGTACCGCTGCCGGGAAATACACCAGTCGCGTGCCTCCTCGATCCAGTCATGGAACCGGGCAGACCCCGCCCAGTCCGGATACCACGTGACCTCGTCGGCAATCTCCGCAAGCATTTTGTCGCGGACATCCTTTGCCTTCAGGAACCACTGCGACGTCGCCCGGTAGATGATCGGCGTCTTGCATCTCCAGCAGTGGCCGTAACGGTGGGTGATCTTGCGCTTCGCAAGCATCGCAGGACCGAGAGCCTCGATCACTTTGCTGTTCGTCTCTTCGTCTTTGACGTAGAGGCCGGCAAAGATGCCGGCCTCTTCGGTGAAGTTGCCGTTGCCGTCAACCGGGCAGATTATCGGGAGATTTTCGCGGAGACCCACGAGGTAATCATCCCAGCCGTGACCGGGTGCGATGTGCACCATTCCGGTGTTTTCCATCGCGACGTAGTCTGCAAGTACGACGCGGTGCTCGATCTGCTCCTGCATGGGCACCTGGGACACAAGCGGGGAGGTATATTTTGTTCCGGCAAGTTCTGCGCCGGTTTTGGTCTCGATGATCGAGTAGTCCTGATATTTACCGTATTTGAGGATCTGCTCAGCGAGATCTTTGGCAATCCAGAGGTCTTCAGAGACGCCGTCTTTGACGGCACGGACTCTGGCATAGATGAAGTCTTTGCCGACCGCAACGGCGACGTTGGCCGGAAGGGTCCAGGGCGTGGTTGTCCAGATGACGAGGTATTCATTGTCGCGGCCAAGAATCGGGAACTTGACGAAGATGGAAGGATCGGTTTCGTCCCAGTACTCAACTTCCGCATCGGCAATCGCGGTTCCGCAGCGGGGACACCAGTTGACGACCCGGCTGCCGCGTTCGAGCATCTTCTCCTCTTCGCAGCGTTTGAGGGTGTACCAGGCGGCTTCAATGTAGCCGGAGTCCACCGTCTGATAGGGGTCGTCGAAGTCCATCCAGACACCGAGGTTTTTGAACTGGTCGGACATTAAGTCCTTGTGGGTGAGGGCAAACTCGCGGCACTCTTCGATGAACTTTGCGACACCGTGTTTTTCGATGTCGGCTTTGTTTTTGAATCCGAGTTTCTCCTCAACCTTGACCTCAATGGGGAGACCGTGCATGTCGTATCCGGCACGTTCCACGATGTTTTTGCCGGTCATGGAGTGGTAGCGCAGAATGCTGTCTTTGAGGATTTTGTTCCAGGCGGTGCCCAAATGGATGTAGCCGGTAGTATAGGGCGGCCCGTCCACAAAGAGCCAGGGGCGGCCCGCACTGCGGAGTGCCCGGGTTTTCCGGTAGGTGTTGTGGTCGTCCCAGTATGTGCGGACGTTGGATTCTACGTTTGCAGCGACGTAGCTTTCGGTGACTTCTTTCACAGTATTTTCCTCGTGGATAGTGTCTGTATATGTTGGCGGTGATGATAGATAGTGATTTGGGAGGTGCAACGCCAAGTACAGCAAAAGATTTAGGATACCAAAGAGGCAATGTTACCACCGAATCTGTGGAGAACGAATCTTCGATGTGTGTACGTGGAAAAGGGACCCTTATTCTCCTGCTGATGCTTCTCCTGTCATCCGCAGCAGGATGTGTTGTCCAGCAAAAACCTGTTGAAACCAACCCGGTGGACTTGATAGTTCCCTCCGAAGAAATGCGGGAAAATTTAACAATACTTGCCAATGCAGAGAAAAATCTGACCAGCAACGTGATGAACGATGTGGCAAGCCTTCAGGACCTGATTCGTTCCGGCGAGGCAGATAATGCGAAAATTCATTCCTGGCTGCAGGATTTTTACGCCCGGTTCCCGCTGATTCACTCAAGCTGGTACTATACTGCCGAAACCAAAGAACGGATCAGCATCCTGCTGGAAAAACGGAACTACGACACGTTTCCCTTCCCCGAATATCAGGAGTCCGATTTTACCAATAAAACAAGTATTTTCGCAGGACCCGTTTACCTCGAAGGAGAGACCTATCTGCTTACACTGGCGGTTCCCGTGTATGCCGCGGACGGCAGTTATCACGGATACTGGATGCAGGCGTGTGACCCGTATCTGATCATCAAATATCTGTATATCCTGTCAGGGGCCGATAGTTCGTATATTTTCTCTCTGGTTCATTCTGACGGAACGATTCTCTACAGCAGCCGGTCATATGTGATTGGAAACTCCATTGATGCAACGTATCCGGGATCCGGACTGGGAACGCTTCTGTTCACGAACACCTCCGGCGGGATGCACTATGAAACACTGTATGCCGATTACTTCGGGTACTCCAAACAGATAATTCCGATAACCGGTGCATGGATACAGGCAACGTTTATGGGAGAGCCGGCGGCGTATATGATTACCCGGCCGGATGATGTTGCGGCAATCGATCTGGATGTGATCCAGGTGGCCGAAAAGGACGAGATGACAGAGATTGTCCGGAAAGCGGTGTCATATGCCAACATGCACAGTCAGGAGGAGAGTCTGGACTATATCAATACTCTGAAGGAAAACTGCCGGGTCATGGCGTTTACACAGGACGGCGATCTGCTTGCCGATTCGCTGATGGAGAAGTATGTCGGCATTAACTACCGCAGTACGCGTGATGTGTACGGGGTGCGGACGATCCGCGAGATGATCTATCGGGCGCAAC
>DALTYF010000123.1 GCA_029986195.1 Methanocorpusculum sp.
ATTTTTGATGTCGATTTCAAATGTGACGTATTTTAAGAACGGTAATCCGCCTTTCATGCCGCCACGTGCTGCTTTGATCAGCGTCGCGTAGTAGTACTTGTAGAGTTCGTTTTCGAGTTTCCCAAAGGAGTGGGTCTCGAGTGCTTCTGCGAGTCCGGCACTGAGAATTGCTGCCATCTGCTTTTCGGGCAGGGTTTCGACAATTCTTTCGATGCTGGTTTCGGTGAGCAGGCGGTCGAGCATTGCTGCGTCGAGTTCGCCGGCCGGTACAAGTACTGCCCGGATCTTTCCGTCGGAGAGACCCTGGACTTTTCCACGAAGGATAGTCAAGATGTTTTGAATATCCCATTTGTGCAGGTAATCACGGGTAAATCCTTTCATCTCGCCGGGTGCGAGTGCGATGACCCGCTGGTATTCTTTGGCGAGGTTCCAGGACATGGCGTTTTCGATGAGGTCTACTCCGGTGAATGATGCGGAGAGTTCATCGATTTCGCGTTTGTACTCCATCTCCTCGATGAGTCGGGTAAACTCGGGGAGACCCATGTTCAGCATGCGGAGATACTCTTCTCTTGGGATGAGTTTTGCTTTGCGTACCCGCATACGGGTTGAGACATAGATGTATGGAGCAGGACCGCTCATTACCTCAGTCATTGTTTGTTTCCCTCACTCGTTTAGGAGTTTGCTCCAAACAGTATCTCCGATGCGTCTTTGAGGCTTGATTCCCATACTTCACCCATGAAGGTGCGGTAGGAGAGGTCAAGCGTGAGCTGGCCATCGGCGCTCTGTACTACGACACCGCCGTCGATGTCGGTGATTCCTCCGAACGTAAATCCGGAAAGGGTCTTCAGTTCCGCAAGAGCTGCTTTGACAGCTTCTTCGTCACGCGAATTGGCGTATACGGTTCCTTCCTTGATCTGTTTTACAGCGTCTTTCAGGAGGGAACGTACGGCTTTTGCGTGGACGTCGGCCGGAAGGTTTGCGATTTCTTTTGCGGCTTCGCAATAGACTTTGTCGAGCAGTTCCTTTTGTGCGTTGAGCTGGTCGCGTTTTACGACCAGGTTTGCGGCAGCGACTTCACGGATCATGATGCGGTCTGCCTGGAGAGCGGCATCGGCTTCTGCGGCGATGCGGATCTCTTCTGCACGTTTGGTTGCGTCGGCAACTATGGTCTTTGCTTCAGCTTCTGCCTCGGATTTGATCCGGGCGGCTTCGCGGTCACCCTTTGCCCTGATTTCGTCAACTACAACCTCAAGTCCCATGATTTGCACGAGCCTCCGCTTTACTGGAAGAGCAGCAGCAGTGCAATCACAAGACCGAAGATGACGATGGTTTCCGGAAGCACAGTGAAGAGAAGGGCGAGACCGAACATGTCGCGGTCTTCTGCGGTTGCTCCGACTGCGGCTGCTCCGATACCCATTTCACCAAGACCGGTTCCGACGCCGGCGAGACCGACTGCGAGACCTGCACCGATTGCGGTGTATCCGGATGCCATTGCCTGTGCTGCTTCAACTGTCATAGTTTCAATTGCCATAATTTTTACTCCTCTGAGAATTTGCGTTTAAGTCCGAACGGATTGTACTTGATGCCTCCACCAACGTAGAATTTGGTGAAGAATTCAACGTAGTGAAGACGAATCGAGTGGAGACCTCCACCAAGGATACCAAGACCTACGTTGAGGGCGTGTCCGCATATGAAGATGAGAACACCAACGATTATCATTATTACACCGACTGCATCAAGTTGTGCAAGGGCGGGGTCGATGAACATACCAAAGGAGAGGTAGTTGACGACCATGGCGATTGCAACGGACGAGAGTCCTACTGCGGCGATACGGCAGAAGGAGAGTACGTGCGAGATGATTGTCGGGATTTCCATTAAGTCGAGTACATTTTCCTGTGCGAGGAAGATGCATCCGAGTACGAGCAGAATGAGTCCTCCGAGAGCTGCGACGGAGATTCCGGGCGCAATCAGGGGTGCGGTGGTGAAGTCAGGCATCATGCCGACGATTCCAAACATCTGTTCCATCGAGAAGAAGGACCAGACGAGGATTAAGAGACCCCAGAGGATGGCGATCCATCCGAACTGTCCGAGGATTGCTTTGCTCCGGTGTTTGCCGGGGTGATCCATTCTGTAGTGGTTGATCATGCCAAAGATGCGGCCAAGCGTGATGTAGGCAATGCCGAACCATACGGACATGATTAACATGGGCATTGCGTCCGGCCCGGTTGCATGCGCTGCGGCGTCTGCTCCGATGGCCAGGTGGCGCTGGAAGATGATGGCGTGCCACGGCAGGGCATATCCTAAGAACTCGCTGTAGAGCAGTCCGAAGAATATGGTTGAGATACTTGAGCCGACGAGGATTTTGATCAGGTTTTTCCCGCCTTCTCCTTTGAACATTGCCAGTTTTCTGGCGAAGAGTGCAAGGATCAGGAAGATGATACCGTATCCTACGTCACCAACGATGAGTCCGAAGAAGATCGGGAACATGATGGCGAGAATCAGTGTCGGGTCAATTTCGTTGTATCTTGGGCGTGCATAGACGTCCATGAAGAGTTCAGCGGGCTTTGCGAACGATGGGTTGTTGTACTCCACCGGAATTGCTGTTGCGTCGATTTCGTCGTCGTCAACAGTTACGTATACGCGGCCACCGGTTGCCTGGTTTAGGCCCGCGGTTATTGGTTCGATGTGGTCTGCGGGGACCCATCCGTCGATGACGAATGCTTCCTCGGTTGTTGCGAACCTTAACGGGGCTTCTGCACGTTCCACATCGCCGGACAGTACTTCGTCGCATGCGGCGAGTAAGTCGGCGTATTTTGCTTTGAGCTCGGTAATTTTTGCGTTTGCGTTGTCGAATGCGGATTTTGCCTGACTCTGGCCGGCGGTGTATTTGTCCACTGCGGCCTGGACGCTTCCGGTTTCGTTTGGAATGGTGACGGACTGGAAGCCGGCGTCAGATAAGGTGCGTTCGATTTCTGCGACATCTTTGGTTTCGGCGAATACGACGATGAAGTTGCCGTCTTTGCGTGCTGCATAGTATTTTTCATGCGGGACGCTTAGGTCAATGTCATGGTCGATGTATCCGGCGATTGCAGTGATGCTGTCGTAGCCGCGGTAGAGATCCATCTCGAGCGGTACGAGTGCAAAAGGTCTGAGTTCAGTGATGCGCTGTTCGCATTCCCGGATGCGGGATTCTGCAGCCGATCGTTGTACCGTGAGGTCGTTTACTTCTGCTTCGATGGCGGGAAGTTCACGCTCAATTGCTTGTCGGATCGTTGCTACAGGACGCTTGGGGACGTCGAAGAGCGTTTCAGGGCTTGTCTGGAATACGTTTTCGATGGAACGTATTTTGAGGAGGCTGGTGGAGAGTTCGCCGGCCCCTTCGAGAGGGGTGCCTAAGCGAACACCTTCGTAGCCTTCTTTGCCCTGGTCTACAAAATCGGTGATGTGGAAGACTCGGTGACGGTATAGTTCAGTCACAACTGACGCCATCTGCTCTTTAGGCGCTGCAATGAGCAGATGCGTCATCGGTTTAGGCTGAAACATGCAGTTTCTCCTTAAACCGTTCTACAAACAGCGATGCTGCCTGGGGGAGTTTTTTGCTTCCCTGTGCAATGGTGGCGTCAGCTTCTGCTTTGCCTTGTTCCACGATTGCGGCATGTTTTGCTGCTGCAACATTTCGTGCATCTGAAAGACGCTGCTTTTTGTAATCCTCGGCAACGGTTGTTGCCTTGGCAATCAGGTTGTCAGCTTCGAGCCGGGCGTTTGCAAGAATCTGCTCACGTTCGGTCTGGGCTGCAGTGATCGTGGATTTACATTGGGCTTCGGTTTTTTTGATGCTTTTGAGAACCTCAGTTTTCATCCAACCCTCCTCTCACGGCAACATAATATTAGGTGAGCATTAGTGTTTATACTTACGTTCTTTGGTTGCGGCAGGTCGGGGGGTGCGGTATGAAGGGAGGGGGTGTTTTCCGGGTGCGGCGGGGGGTGACGGGGGAGGAGCGCGGGGGTTCTGCGGGGATATCTCTTCGGACATCTGTTCGATTTGGTCGGAAGTAAGCTGGTGGGGGATGAGTGGGCAGGATGAGATAAAGAAATACGAATCGGCACGGTTTGCGTTTCTTTTTTTCATCCTGTCCACGTGCCATTTAACCGTACACAGTATTTTCCGCACGGAAAATAACAGGCGGGGGGATTTTTTGAGTGG
>DALTYF010000124.1 GCA_029986195.1 Methanocorpusculum sp.
GCAACCGCCGTCGTCACCGCCATGAACGAAGCAACCGGCTGCCCCTTAAGCGCCGAAGACGTACGCATGGTCATCGGCCACAACTACGTCGAAGAAACCGATGAAGAAGGCAAAGTCGCCTTCGGATTCGAAACCGGCGTGGGATCCGCCGCCAGCATCTTCGGCGGCATGACCTTCGTCGGCGACCGGCTCACCCGCATCTACAGCCATCCCTTCGCCGAAGGCAAAAATGTCTTCATCGTCATCCCCAGAATCCACGCCGAAGACGACAACGCCGGCCTCGAAGAGTTCACCCTCCTCATGAACCGGGCACGAACCCTCGACTACCGCGACCGTGAACTCAAAGCCTACCTGCTGATGATGGACATGATCCCCTCGCTCGCCCGGGGCAACCTCAAACGCATGGGCGACACCATGTGGGAGATCGAATTCCGCGGCTCAAAACGTGCCGAAGTCCAGCATCACACCTTCATCCTCTACAGCCACATGAACGCCCTGCGGCATGCAGGCCTTGAGTTCGTAGCAATGAGTTCGGTCGGCCCCTCCATCTGCATCGTCACCGAAAAATCATCTGCCGAAGTGCAGCCGATTCTTGCCCCGCTGGGTCTTGAAATCGCCGTCGAAACAAAAGTGGACAACACCGGAATCGTTGTCACCAGGACCTGATTTCCATGGCGTTCCTCTCCGCATGCAAACAGATGCTCCCGTATCTGGCCGTCTGCGGAGCCGCCTTTTACGGTCTTCCCCTCCTTGGGGAAGACACCGGCTATTTTATTGTCCTCCTTCTCATCATCCTGCCGGTGCTCTGCCTTGCCGCAGGAATACTGTACGGCTACTTCTCCGGATTTCACCCGGCTCTGCCGCTGTTTATAACCCTGCTCTTTCTGCCGACCGTCTGCCTGTACTATAACACCACCGCTCTCGCCTACGCATTTGCGTTTCTCTTCATCACCTTTATCGGCAACGGTGCAGGATGGTTTGCCGGACAATCGCGGCATTAATCATTTCCAAAAACCAATAGAATCTCATGCACTGTATTGTTACCGGTGGGGCCGGATTTATCGGCTCGCATCTGGTGGACCTTCTCCTCTCCCGGGGTGACTCGGTCACGGTTATCGATTCCATGGTTGCCGGCCGGATGATGAACCTTGAACACAACATTGGCGCTCTCGCATGTTTCAAACACGCCGACCTCCTCGGCGACGGCTGGCAGGACCTCTTTGCCGGCGCCGACCGCGTCTATCACATCGCCGCCGATCCCGATGTCCGCGGATCCGCCCGGAAATCATTTGAAGTATACCAGAATAATGTGACCGCAACCGTCCGTGTCCTGGAAGCCATGAAGGAACACGGCGTCAAAGAGATCGTCTTCACTTCTACCTCCACCGTCTACGGCGAAGCAGACGTCATCCCGACGCCGGAGAATTACGCCCCCATGGTGCCCATCTCCATCTACGGCGCAAGCAAACTCGCCTGCGAAGCCATGATCTCAGCATATGCGGCAACCTACGGCATGAAAGCCTGGGTATACCGGTTTGCAAACATTATCGGTTCGCGGAGTACGCACGGAGTCATTTATGATTTCGTGCAGAAGCTCCGGAAAGATCCGGCACAGTTGGAAATCCTTGGTGACGGTCGGCAGAGCAAGTCCTATCTGGCGGTGGAAAACTGCGTCGCAGCCATGGTGTATGCCCCGATCGTTTCTGACGGGACGTTTAATGTGTTTAATATCGGGTCTGAAGACTGGGTAAGTGTCAGGCGGATTGCCGAACTCATCGTCGAAGAGATGGATCTGAAAAACGTCTCCTTTACCTTCACCGGCGGCGACCGCGGCTGGGTGGGCGACGTCCCCATGATGCGGCTTTCGGTGGAGAAGCTCAAGGCAACGGGATGGGAACCGGGCATCACCTCGGAAGAAAGTGTGCGGCGGGCAATCCGTGCAACACTGGATGAATAAAAGATAAAATATTTTTTTTTAAAATTATTCCTGAGACGATCTCTGCTCCGCCCGCTTCTTCATCACCTGCAACCCGGCAAGGATTGCTGCGCCGAGAATACAGAAACCAAGGTGGAATGTTTCCAAGCTCATTGCCGGCAGAGGATCGGACAGCGTCGTTGATCCCAGCACAATTGCGTACAGCGACCCGATCAAAAGACCGACACAGAGATAGATCGTCTGCGACCGGTATCGGGCAAAGCAGTGACGGATCACCTTCGCACTGATCGCAAGCCCCGCGATCATCCCGAGACCGAACGCAAACAGCATAGGAATGTACGCAAACTCCCGGTGCAGCACCGCAGAGACCGCCGAGATGAGCGGAACGTAAAGGCCCATGATTAAGAGAAGCGTCGACCCGGAGATGCCGGGAAGCACGAGAGCTGAGACCGCGATGATTGCCGCAACAAAGAGGAACACCGCAAGACCAATTGATCCGTCCGTCAGATCAATGCCGCTTCCGCCGCCGACCACGGGACTCAGGGACATCAGAACCGGCACGACTGCAATACCAACCGCCGTAAAGATGAGATGCAGGTAATGCCCTTTGAGGTACTCCTTCTCCTCAAGAATCACAATCGGCACCGCAGCAAGTGTCAGCCCAATAAAGACGGAACTTATCTCATAAATGTAGGTATGAAACAGCGTCGAGAGGATGAGAACACAGACAAGGAACCCTCCCACCCATCCGCAGCCGAGCTTGAACAGGAAGGGAAATGCGGCTTTGCGTTCTGCATTCGTCCCGAGCAGAAAACTGTGCACCGAACTGATGAACTTTTCATAAAAGCCGAGAAGAAACGCAATCGTTCCGCCGGAAACCCCCGGCACACTGTCGGCAACCGCCATGGATATTCCGCGGAGGATATCGGTTATGTGTTGTACTATTCTGTGCATGGGTGTTCCTGTTGTTGTCTGTAGTATCGGGCGGCAGAGGTAATTAAGGATGAGGAAAAATTTTCCCGGCCGCGGTCTCTGATAAATCCCTTTATCTCATTTACCGGCCCATACTACTACGGCAAAATATGAAATATCTTCTGATTCTTGGAGACGGTATGGCGGACGAACCGATTCCGGAGCTTGGCGGCAAAACTCCGCTTGAGGTTGCAAAGAAACCGAACATGGACCGCATCGCCCGCGATGGAAGATGCGGCATGATGCGGACGGTTCCCGACTCGCAGGAACCCGGGTCGGATGTGGCCAATATGTCGATCCTCGGCTACGATCCGGACAAATACTATACCAGCCGCGGCGCTCTGGAAGCGGTCAGCATGGGCGTTTCGTTCGGCCCGGCAGATCTTGCCTACCGCTGCAACTTTGTGACCATTGAAAACGGCAGGATGAAAGACTTTGCCGCAGGCCACATCTCCAGTGAGGAAGGCAGACAGTTGTTTGCGTCGTTACAGGAACGCCTCAAAGACTTCGGCGTGAAGCTGTATCCGGGCGTTTCCTACCGCAATGTGCTGATGTTCCCAAACGGCAAAGGGTCCGTGACCAAGGCCCCGCATGATATTGTGGGCGAGCTGATCGATCCGTATCTCCCGACCGGTGAGGATGCGGCCGAACTGCACCGTTATATGGTCATCTCCTACGATGTGTTTGCGAACCATCCGGTCAACAAGGCCCGGATAGCCGCAGGGAAAAACCCGGCAAACATGATCTGGCCGTGGAGTGGCGGGGCCAAAC
Source organism: Methanocorpusculum sp. (assembly GCA_029986195.1). Taxonomy (GTDB): domain Archaea; phylum Halobacteriota; class Methanomicrobia; order Methanomicrobiales; family Methanocorpusculaceae; genus Methanocorpusculum. Next base: position 3,680 of record DALTYF010000124.1, read on the forward strand.
CGGCAATGCCCGCGTTTTCCGAGATGTTCGGCAAAAAAGGTGCGGTCATCTCGGCGGTAGATCTTCTCTTCGGTATCGCACGCTGTGCGGGAATGGATGTGGTGAAGGTTCCGGGCGCAACCGGATATCTGGATACGGACTATATGGGCAAGGCAAAGGCCGCGGTTGAGACCCTGAAGGGTGATGCGGACTTTGTGTACATGCATGTCGAGGCAACGGACGAGGCGGGACATCTCGGTTCGGTTGAGGAGAAGATCAAGGCAATCGAGAGGCTGGATGAGGCGGTCGGCTATATTCTGGATCACTTCGACGGCTGTGTGATGCTGATGCCAGATCATCCGACACCGATCGCAAAGAAGACCCATACCCGCGACCCCGTGCCGTTTGCGGTCCTCGGTCTTGGCGAAAAGGATGCGGTTTCGGTGTACACGGAGAAAGAGATCGCCGCGAAGGGATCGTACGGCATGGTCCGATCGGTGGATCTGCTGAAGA
>DALTYF010000125.1 GCA_029986195.1 Methanocorpusculum sp.
GCGGCAACGATGGCACAGAGAACTGTAACAAGGGAAAACATCAGTACAATGCCGACCACAGAAGAAACCGCATCCGCCTTTTCCATATGCAGAAGTGGACGTGAGAGATAATAAGAATGTCCCCCGTCGTTAACCGAGTCCATGCATCGGTGGCTGCTGCCGTCCCTTATGGATCTTTGACCGGACGGGGGGTGCCTGTAGCATGCCGTGTTGTCCCGTGGATCATCCTCCGCGACCGCGTATTCGTCACCCGGGGGCCTAACACATGTCGTATATCGGCACACCTCACTATACGGTCTCAACTGCAATAAATCCCGCACACCGGAAAAAAAGAGGAGAACAGTGCATGGCAGAACACTGACAGCAATCGGTTACTCAATCGTGGGCGCAGCAGTATCTCTGGTGGTCTCCTCCGCCGTGGCAGCCGCAGGAACCGGACTGCATTTCCGTTCTCTATCCGGAAGACCGCGTCACTCTCGTAGTGGCCGATGTGCGGAGAGACCATACCACCGTCCCGGCGGCAGCAATCTTTTCCGTGTTGGCTGTTTTTGTCATACTCATATGGTGCACATCTGCGCGAAATTATCTCTGTTTTTCTATGGGGTCCCGGGAGGACACCTCTCCCGTCCGCAGGCGCAAAAAAAAGAAAATCAGGATTTCCCGGACCCGGTAAACCAGAGCGTCCTGCCTCGGGCAAACTCGCCCCTGTGCCAGACTGCAGTACCGCCGCCGACCGTAGTCTCCGGAAACAGTCCGTCCATACCCTCATACGGCGTCCAGCCGCATTTACTGTGCAGATTCTCCGCAGAAATTTTCACCGGCACATCTGCATATACCGCAAGATCCGCACGGCTACCGACCGCAACTGCCGGTGCTGCCAGCCCGAAGATCCGATACGGATTGGTTACCGTCTTTTCCAGGACCGATGCAAGAGAAACCCTCCCCGACCAGACCTCATGCATCAGAAGCGGCAGCATCGTCTCAACACCCGGAACCCCGGACGGCGCCGATGCAAAATCCTGCGCCTTCTCAGGGATAGTGTGCGGCGCATGGTCTGAGGCAATCACCGGAATCGCAGCAAACATCCGCCACAGATCCATCCGCTCCGCCTTCGTCCGCAGCGGCGGGTTCATCCGGAACCGCGTATCGGCGCAGTCATGCTCCTCCCACGAAAGAAACAGATGATGCGGCGCAACCTCAAAGGTGTTTCCCTGCCGCATCATCACGCGGGCAATCGACGCCGTCCCGCTCATGTGACAGTAATGCAGTCGTGCCCCCGCAGGAGCAAGGGAATTCACCAGATCCACCGTAGCCGCCTCGCCGGAAACGGGACGCGACGCAGCATGCCCGGCAAGCGTATGCACCTCGCCCGGTTTCACCTCCTCTGCATGCACGGTAGTAAGTACTCCCTGCCTCGCAAGGGTGGTCAGAGCCGAACGGATAACCTCCGGCGTCAGGGCAGAACCGTAACTGGACGGCGCCGCAAACATCTCGCCGAACGCAAGAGCGCCCGCACGGTACAGACCCGCAAGGTCCGCAGACTCCGTCACCGATCCGTTGACGGCATAGTGACAGAAACTCTCCTCCCTTGCACGCTGCACCCGTGCCGTAAAACTCTCCACCGTCTCCATCGGCGGAACTGTATTCGGCTGATCCACCACCGCCGCAACACCGCCTGCAACCGCCCCTTTCGTTCCGGTCGCCCAGTCCTCCTTTGACGCCTGCGGCCCGTCCCGCATATGCACGTGCACATCCATCGCTGCCGGAACACAGAGACGGCCGCGGCAGTCGATCACCTGCCCGGCAGGACCGGAACTGCCGATATGCGTAATAACACTGTCTGTGATACTGATGTCCGCGACCCTGCCGTCCGGCAGGGTTGCGGATTTCAGAACCAGATCCGTCATCTCAGCAGACCCGCGGAACCGGATCGCCCATCGGCGGCTCGATAAACCGCTCGCCGCCGATACGCGTCCTCATCACCACGCCTGAGCCTTCCACGACCTCACCAATAATGGCCGCATTCTTTCCGAGCGGATGACTGCGCAGAGCTGCAAGTACCGCATCCGCTGCATCCGCAGAAACGCCCATCACGCACTTGCCCTCGTTTGCCACCTGCAGAGGATCAATCCCGAGCAGACCTCCGGCGGACGCAACACTCTCACGGATCGGCACTGCCTCCTGATCCACCGCCACCGCAACACCGGCTTTGCGTGCCATCTCATTGATGCATGCCGCAAACCCGCCGCGGGTGGGATCCTTCATCGCATGGACAGCACCTTTCGGCGCTGCCCGGACCGCTCCCGCAATCATCGTGTACAGCGGGGCAACATCCGACTTCAGCTGATCGCCCAGATCGAACCCCTCACGGTGGGCAACAATTGCCAGCCCGTGATCCCCGAGAGTCCCGGAAACAATGATCTTGTCGCCCGGTACAAGCGCCTTATCGCGGATCAGATACGAATCCTCATCGATGATACCGACCCCTGCCGTATTGATAACAATACCGTCGAGGCTTCCCTTCTCCACAACTTTGGTATCTCCGGTGATGATTGCAGCTCCCGCCTCACCGAGCGCCTCATCCATCGATGCCACGATCCTCTCAAGATCGGAGATGGGGAATCCTTCCTCAATCACCATCGCACAGGTTAACGCAACCGGCCGTGCGCCCATCACCGAGAGATCATTAATGGTCCCCGACACCGCAACCCGGCCGATATCGCCGCCCGGGAAAAAGATCGGCTTTACCACATGCGAATCGGTCGTCAGAACAACGGTCTTTCCGCCGATATCAAACGTCGAACCGTCGTCCAGCGACTCAAGACCGATCCCTCCCGCATTATTGTGTTTGAACGCGGTCAGCGTCACAAGAAGCTCTCCCATGACCTCGCCGCCCGCACCGTGCATCATATTGACTTCTGTATCCTTCTTCATCTTACTCCTCCGTATCAATCTCAATATTCTTCACTAAAATTTCGCGTCCCTGTACCATATGCGGCAGCTTCCCGCAGTTGGGGCACACAAAAATCTCCGGTCCCGCATAACCGCATTCGCACTCGGCAACCGGCGGTACCGTAGTGAACACAAGTTTCGTCTCCGAAAACATGGGATCCTCAGTGACAAACGTCCCGAACATAAACTCCACCTGATCCGGGTTCACCATCGCCATCGATCCGACATCCACGTAGATGGTCTTGACCTTTACCGCACCATTATCTTCGGCTGCACGTTTGGAGGTCGCATATATGTCATATGCGATTCCGGACTCATGCATGGTTCTCTGGCCCCTCTTCCATTGCCTTATAGACTTCCTTGAAGAGTTCGCGGGTCTCCAGACCCTCCTCACGGGAAAGACGCTGAATGGCAAAGCCTACGTGAACCAGCACAAACTCGCCGACCGCAACATCAACGAGATCGATTCTGACCTCCTGCTGAAGATCCCCGTAATCAACGAGCGCCACATTTCCATCGCGTATTTCAAGTATTTCTGCGGGAACTGCTATGCACATATACGGGTATATTGGTGAGGGAAAGTGATAAAGACAACGAAAAGAGATATACGCCGAGAGGGAGATTTGAACTCCCGAGGTGTTACCACCAGAGGCTTTCAAGGCCACCGCCTTTCCGGACTAGACTATCTCGGCATCAAAGTCCACACATAATATGCATGCTGCCTAAAAAAAGATTTGTGTTGGCTTATCTCCGGGAAAGGATGAGAGCAGCCGCTCCCAGAATACCAAGGATCGGCACCACGGCACCGACCGGGCTCTGGGTTGCATCAGGTCCTGCACCGGTTCCGAAACTGTCGGCAAGTTTGGGATCCTCGGCAAAGGAAACCACATTCTTTGCAGTAAGATAAACCGTTCCGCTTACACCCTCCTTGGTCGGATAGACTTTCAGGTGGACGGTTGCATCGCTTGACGTGACGGTGATCGTCTCGTCGGAGTTTTCATCCTTGTTGTTTACACGGGTGACCGACCCCCCGTTGACGGTGTACTCAATCGTCCAGTCGGTTCCGCGGAATGCAGTGATGGTTGCATCTCCGGTTCCGGTCTTCACCGCAAAGTATGCAGGTTTCTCCGAAGAAACTTCTGCATTTGCAGTCAGCGTCTTTCCGGCAGAGGTCGGGGTTGCGGTAGTGGTCGCGGACGTGGTTGCGCTTCCGCT
>DALTYF010000126.1 GCA_029986195.1 Methanocorpusculum sp.
CCCCTCCGGCGACAGCGCCCCGGACGGACAACGTGCAAAACACCTCCCGCACGCACCACGCTGCCGGAACAGACACAACTCCCCCGAAAGCGGCACATCCGGCTCAACCGGAATCTGTGCCGCAAACGAACTCACCCGCCCGCGTAATCAGCATATTATTCATCCCGAACGTCCCCAGACCCGCCAGCACCGCAAAATGGCGGTGCGACCACCTGCTCATCAGCGACTCCCCCGCAAAACCCGCCGCAGCACCCGGCACCACCGCCATCCCCCCGCGGGAACGGATCAGATCCACCAGCAGATCATTCAGCTCCGCAAACAACGCATTCGTCTCCGCATACGCCCGCGCCCACGCAGGCGACGCCAGAGTACCGGAACAGTTCGTCTCCGCAAGCTCCCGCGTAAACGGCAGAAAATACACAACCACCACATTCGCACCCGCGAGAATATCCTCCGGCATCAAATGATCAGGGGCAACAGAACACCTCAGCCCCCGCACCGCAGAACTCCCCGCATCGCAAAACCCCGCAAGCGGATCACCCCACCGCGTAACAATACCGGGCCGCTCCTCATACATTCTGACAAACGCTGAAATTGTCGCGGCAATCAGCTGCTTCATAGATGATGAAGAGTACTGCGGGGTGAAAAATAAACATACCGGAACAACTTTGCACACATTCCCCCTGCCCTGAAAAAGCAGACTTTGATCCAAATTTATCCTCATTTGAAATCAGCACGAAACACATGGAACATCTCAATGAAGAAGTGATGACTGGGCGGCTCATCTCATCCCGCCCACTCACTACCCATCCGCCAACAATAACTGAAAAAACCAACAAAATCCTTTCGGGGCATCACCTCCCCTACAAACAATCAGAACAGCACCCGCAAAAAAAAGATTAGAAATGGAAATTCTTCTGCACAATCTTAATCGCACAGAAATCGCCGCACATCGTACACGCATCCGTATCCGCCGGCATCCGTGCATTCCGGATCTCCCGTGCCCTCTTCGCATTCAGCGCAACCGCATACTGGCGCTCCCAGTCAAGATCACGTCTCGCATGACCCATCTCCAGATCCGCCTCGCGGGTCTTCGGCAGTTTCACCATATCACCAACATGCGCCGCAATCCGGGAACTGATCACACCCTCATACACCTCCTCCGGCGTCGGCAGCGCAAGATGCTCCGCAGGCGTCACATAACAGATAAAATCCGCACCCGCCGCAGAAGAAACTGACGCACCAATAGCCGCAACACGATCATCATAACCCGGCGCAATATCCGTCACCAGGGGACCGAGCATATAGAACGGCTTATTATTCGTCACCCGTTTCTCCAGCTGCACATTCGCCGCAATCTCATCCAGCGGAATGTGTCCCGGACCCTCCATAATACACTGAACACCTGCCGCATGCGCCTGATCCGCAAGCTCCGCATTAATCAAAAGCTCCTGAATCGCCGCCCGGTCGGTCGCATCATGACAGGCACCCGCCCGCATACCGTTTCCAAACGAAAGTGTAACCTCGTGCTCCTTCAAAATCTCCACCAGATAATCGAACCTGCGGTACAGCGGATTCTCCTGCTCATTATGCAGCATCCAGGCCGTCATAAACGCACCGCCGCGGGACACCAGACCCCCGTGGCGTCCCTGATGCTTCAGCCGCTTCACCGTCTCATAATTGATACCCGTGTGAATCGCCATAAAGTTCGTACCGAGCTTCGCCTGCTCCTCCGTGATCTTAAACAGATCATCCTCATCCATAAAGACCACACCGCCCTTCTTGCGGGCCGCCTCAATGAACGCCTGATACAGAGGAACCGATCCTACGGACAACGTCGTCGCCTCAACCACACGTCGGCGGATATCAAGGAAATCCCCACCGGTCGAAAGCTCCATCAGAGAATCCGCACCCGCAAGCTCCGCCTGACGGGCTTTCTCGATCTCCTCCTCCACATTCACAATATCAGACGACGTACCAATCGAAGCGTTCACCTTCGTACGCAGGCCCGAACCGATACCGCAGAGCTTAACCTTCCGGTACGGGCTCATCGGAATCACAATATGTCCGCCGGCAATACCGCGGCGGACGAAATCCTCGGTCACGCCTTCGGCGGCCGCAACGACTTTCATCTCTTCAGTGACAAGTCCGCGTTTTGCGTCTTCCACAATAGTCATGGATAGTAATCGGGAGGGATAGGATATAAACTATATTATTTTCATTAAATAAAATACAATTTAATTTGTGAAATAGACAACCAGACCCGAAGTCAGCACAGAAAATACGAAGCAGCAGAAAAATTACAAAAGAAAAATTGCATTCAGAACGGATTTTCCGGATCAGTCCGCAAGCAGAATTGTCCTCACCGCTCCATCATCCGCTCGAAAAACTTCGGCGGGCGGTGATCTTCCCGCACATCCACCCGGATGTAACCCGGCTCTGCCGCATCCAGCACCGCGGGCACAATAACCTCCGCAAGCTTATCTCCGGCAATCTCTCCCGCGAGCCCGCCGAGCGTCGTCCCGATGTACTTCCCGGTCGTCTTCCCGAACGTTGCACCGATTACCGGAATCACCCGTCCGGCAACTCCGCCGATCTGCTTCCCGGCAAACCCCCCGAGTGCCGAACCTGCCGCAACCGAAGTAATTTTGATCGGAACAGCAAGATCCGCAGAAAGTTTTCGCATGATACTCTCGTAGTAGGTGCCGCCTGCATATAATTTTGCCGGTAACGGAGGCCTTCCCCATAAAGTCCTTGTTCCGCGATGAAATGATTTCGGAGATATTGTTCCGGAAACTGAATGGGGAAATCTTTATCATTGGTTTTGCTGAGGACCCACGGAAATACACGGAAGGAAGAAAATCCCTGTGATGTGTGTGATGCCACGAAAGTATTTAGTAGATCTTTTTTTCTGAAAATTGTAGGTGAGTAAGTGATGAGTGGGCATGATGAAAAGAACTGCCACAGATTTACACAGATGCGCCTTCGGCGCTGAATCGCAAGCCCGGAAGCCCTGCTCCGCTCCCCCTTCCGGGTCGCCTTCGCAGAATCTACAATCGCGAAGCGGTGGACTCTACCCCCTCACCCCTCCCTTTTTACCCGCCCCTCGCACCCGCACACAACCCGGCCGGCCCTACCCCCCTCATGCACCGCACCACCGCGGAACCAGGAAAACAGCACACCCACCACCGCCAGCCCCGCACAAAACAGCATCGAAACCTGCAGCGCCTCCAGAAAATCCGGATACATCGCAGGCCCGAGCATATCATCCCCGCCCTCAAAAATCGTAATCGCCGACATACACATCGCCATAGAAAGAACCATCCCCGCCGCCGCACTAAACTCACTCACCTGCACCGACCCCATAATCGCATTCGTATTCGGAGCCACAAACAACGCCGACCCAAGACCAATACACACCTGCGCCACCATAATATACTGCAAATCCAGCTCAAGACCAAGACCCACAAGCAAAAGAACACCAATCATCGAAAGCAGCATACCCCCCGTAACAATAATACCGCGGATCCACCCACCCGGTCCGACACCTCACCGCAACCGGCGTCATAACCGCCTGAATCAGCGGCTGGAAAAAATCACCATACCCGCATGAACCGGACTCAGCTGCCCGATCGACTGCAAAATACAAACTCACAAAAAACACCGACCCCGCCGTACACCCGTAATTCAGCAGCGCCGCATACGCAGACCGGGCAAACCGCCGGTTCGTAAAAAACAACCGCACCCGCAACACCGGCGAAAACACCCGCAGCTCATACCACACAAACACCACCATCACCCCCAAACCGGCAACCGTCAGCCCGGCCGACCCCAGATCCGGCAGCGTAGACAAACCATACATCGTACAAAACATCCCCGCCGCATACAAAACCGTCCCGACCACATCAAACCGCCCCTCAGACCTGCCCCTGACCTCATCACGGAAAAAAACCGCCACATCGGAACCGCCGCAACAACCGCAAGCGGCACCATCATCACAAACACCGACCGCCACCCGAACACATCCGTCAGCACCCCTCCCAGAACCGGCCCCGCAGACGCCCCCACATACACCATCGCCGCATGAACCCCGAACGCCGTCCCCCGCACCCGCGG
>DALTYF010000127.1 GCA_029986195.1 Methanocorpusculum sp.
CCTGCTCCACCCGTCCTCAGCGAGGGAACCCTTCCGGGAATGGTCGCCGTTGTACATGCCGCGTACCTGCGGCAGCGACTGGTGACTTTCATCAATGACCATCAGAAAGTCGTCGGGGAAGTAGTCCAGAAGACAGAACGGTTTTTCCCCCGCGGCACGGCCGTCGAAGTGGCGCGAATAATTTTCGATTCCCTTACAGGAACCGGTCTCCTCAATCATCTCAAGATCATACTGCGTCCGCTGTTTTAAGCGGTGTGCGGAAAGGTCGTCGAGGTTTCCCTCGGCGAGTACGGAATCAAGTTCGGTGCGAATCGAGGCAAGACTCCGCTGCATCTCCGACTCGGGCGTTACGAAGTGGCGGGCCGGATACACGTAGAAGTAGTCAAGCCGTTCCTTTTCCTTGCCGGTGTTTTTGTCAACCTCTGCAATACGGTCAATCTCATCCCCGAACATCTCAATTCTGATGATGTCATTGAAGTATCCCGGAATGATGTCGATGGTGTCGCCCTTGACACGGAACCGTCCCGGCATCAGTTCAAGATCGTTTCTTTCAAAGAGGATGGCAAGCAGTTTTTCCATGATCTCGCGGCGGGAGATCTGCTGGCCGCACCGCAGTTCAAATCCGAGGTTGCGGAAGTTCTCCGGATTGCCGAGACCGTAGATACAGGAGACGGATGCGACGATGATGGTATCGCGGTGCGAGAGCAGGGACGCGGTCGCCGCAAGCCGCATCATCTCGATCTTCGGATTGATCTGGGCATCCTTTTCGATGTACTGATCCTTTTTGGCGATGTAGGACTCCGGCTGATAGTAATCATAGTAGGAGATGAAGTACTCCACGTGGTTGTTCGGGAAAAACTCCTTGAACTCATTGTAGAGCTGGGCGGCCAGGGTTTTATTGTGGGCGAGAACAAGCGTCGGCTTCTGGACGTTTTGAATAACATTTGCAATCGTAAAGGTCTTGCCCGATCCGGTCACGCCCAGAAGTGTCTGATACTGTTCGCCGTCTTCGATTCCTGCCGTCAGCTCGGCAATTGCCTCCGGCTGCGAACCACGCGGGGCAAAGGAGGAACTGAGTTCAAACGTTCCTGACATCAGTGGTAATGATGTTGGCGCGGGACGGTATTAGTGTGTGGGGATGCGGCATGCAGGGGGAGGGACCGGTGTTGCAAAACTGCGGGGAAACACTTCTGCGGCTACTCCCGGACCGTCGCAAAAAAAGAAAAAATATTCAGAGCAGAGACACAAGATCCCGCAGAACCGCCTCGGGATCCTTTGCCTTCACCACACTTGACGCAAGAAGAACACCGTCGGCTCCAAGCGACACCGCAGTCTTCACACACTCGCCGGACTGAATCCCCGCACCGCACAGCACTTTCACATCCGGGTTAATCCGGTGCACCGCATCAACTGTTCCTTTGATAATTTCAGGATCTGCCTTTGCAACCGAGATGCCGGACCCGATCAGTTCCGGCGGCTCAACCGCGATATAGGTCGGGGCAAAGGAAGCCGCGGCAGCAGACACCGCCACATTATTTGTACAGACCACCGACTCCAGATGATGGAACTTTGCCGCAGCAACCGTCGCCTCAATATCCGCGATCGACAGACGGCGCTCCGAGTGATTGATCAGTGTTCCCGTGCACCCTGCGGCGCGGACCGTAAACGCCGGGATGCGGCCGGTAAACGCGCCCTCAACCGGATCGATGTGCTGTGCATACACCGGAATCTCATAATGTCTGCAGAACGGATGAAGCTCGGTAAACTGCGGGGCAACACCTATGGTCACGCCTGACTCCTGCATCACAATCTCCGCCGCAGACCCGATCTGGCCCGCATTATTGCCTGCTCCTTCCCGGTACGACTTGAAATTAATAAGGATAAGTGGGGATGCCATGATCGATTCGTCCCGCTTACTTCCGTTTTACCTGCAGAACATCGCCGAGCGTCGTTGCCGCAACGCCGCCCTGCTGGAGCGCGTCGGCATCTCCGCCGGTATCCAGAAGCTCAATGCCCAGCTCTGCTTCCAGCTTCTTGCGCTCCGCTTCGGTCGGTTCCCGTTCGCCGCGTTCCAGTTTCTTAATATCCCCTTCCTGCATCTTCAGAACAAAGGCAAGATCCTTCTGGGAAAAGCCCTTTGCCTGCCGCGCTGCCGCAATGCGCCTGGAGAAATCCTCAACGATGTCGCCTTCCATATAATCAAACATATCGCGCTTGCGTGATGCAGAGGCTGCCGGAACCTGTGCAGGTCCTTTGCGCACAATCGTGGGCCTGCCAAATCCCGCAGCCGCAGGTCTCGGTGCCTGGACCTCTGTGCCGAGTTTGGCACATTTATCGCAAACCTTCATCGGCTTGGCACCTTCAATCTGCACCAGTTTTCCTTTTTTGGTGAGAGGTGCCCCACATAACTCACAGTATTCTGTTTGCATGATAAATTCGACCTATTCTATTTTTTATTTCTACCACATTAACAATTCGGATATCGATACTTTTTGGAAAGAAATTATTCCGAACCGCAAAAATCCGGCATCCGTATGGGAAGCTATTTTACCCAGATACACTGATATACCCGTAAGTTGCCATGTCAGAAACACCGGACATCATCTCACCATGCGCCGGGGAACCAAATTCCGTCGACACAATCGGGGAGAAAAACCCGCACCCAAAGGAAAACGAACTTGCCGTTCTCCGCAAGACAAACATTGCCCTTGAGAGCAGAAACTTTGAACTCCGCGAGCAGGTACGGCAGCTCCGGCTCCAGACCGCGGCAGCAGAATCGCAGCGGGATCAGTACAAGCGCGAAATAAAGAAACTGCGCGATGAACTCAACGACTACCGCAGTCCGCCGCTGGTTCTCGGAACGATCGAGTCGGTTATTGATGATACCCATGTAGTGGTCCGAAGTACCACCGGCCCGCAGTTCCTCTCCCGGGTCAGTGAACATCTGGATCCAAAGGATATCATGCCCGGTACGCTTTGTGCCATGCATCTGCAGTCCTTCAGCATCGTGGATATTCTGCCGCCGAAGTACGACAGTCAGGTGTCCGCAATGGAAGTCATGGACACACCGGACGTTACTTATGACGACATCGGCGGTCTTGAGGAACAGAAGCAGCTGCTCCGCGAATCGGTGGAGCTGCCGCTCAAGTCCCCGCGGCTGTTTGAGACGGTCGGTATTGCCCCGCCCAAAGGCGTTCTGATGTTCGGTCCGCCCGGAACCGGCAAGACGCTCCTTGCAAAAGCGGTTGCGCATCATACGAAAGCCTCGTTTATTCATGTGGTCGGGTCAGAACTCGTCCAGAAGTACATCGGTGAAGGCGCACGGCTGGTACGCGAGCTGTTCCAGATGGCCCGGGAACGTTCACCGGCCATTATCTTCATCGATGAGATCGATGCTATCGGTGCGGCACGCGGAAATGACAGCTACTCCCCCGGTGACCATGAGGTCAGCAGAACACTCATGCAGCTGCTTGCCGAGCTGGACGGGTTTGACAACCGCGGTGATGTGAAGGTTATCGGTGCAACCAACCGTCCCGACATCCTTGACAAAGCCCTGCTCCGTCCCGGACGGTTTGATCGCATCATTGAGTTCCCGCTGCCGGATGAGGAGGGACGAAGGACGATTCTTGAGATTCACACAAGAAAGATGAATCTCCGGAAAAACGTGTCGCTTGCAGAGATTGCAAGGGAGACCGAGGGAATGAACGGTTCGGAGCTCATGGCGGTCTGTGTGGAGGCGGGAATGAACGCTATCCGCAAACGGCGGACGATGATTAACTCTGAGGACTTTGCCAAAGCACTTGCAGCGATAAAGGCTGGACGAACTGGGATTGTAGTCCAGCAGCCGGACGCAATGTTCTCCTAATTTTTTTGCGGTACCGGAAAAACCGGTTCCGGTCTGTTTTTTACAGGAGGCGAAATCTCTCCTGCAAATTTTGTTCTGCTGCCGTATTGTGTACGGTTGCGGGGCGGGCGGACAGGATGCACGGCCCGCTTACCACTTATCGCCGGCAGTTTTCCGAAACCATTCCAAAATACGTTTGTCCCCTCACAATGGAGGTACAACGCCGTTTGGGACAAAGTCTTGATACGTTACGATGACCTATAGGTAT
>DALTYF010000128.1 GCA_029986195.1 Methanocorpusculum sp.
GGTGGATGCGGTGGTGTTTGCGGAGTATCTGACGGTTCTGACCGAAGCGGGCGGGGGGAGTTTCACCTATGCGGTTCCGGCAAGGATTCTTGGATGATGCAATTGATACCTTTTCCCGACAATAGAGTATCATGAATCTTCTGACGGATGCTGATGGGGCGTTTGCGGTTGCCCGGGCGAGAGAGCTGGTGGAGGCGGCGGTACGACGAAAGCCGGTCGAGGAGATCGTGTATCCTCCGGCGTTTGCACCTCCCCGGGGCGTGTTTGTGACGCTGACGGAGTTCGGGGAGCTGCGGGGCTGTATCGGGATTCCCTATCCGGTTATGCCGCTTTCGGAGGCTCTGGAGGATGCGGCGGTTTCTGCGGCGGTCCGTGATCCGCGGTTCCGGCCGGTTGAGCCTGCGGAGCTTGCGGATATTTCTCTGGAGGTGACGGTTCTTACGCCGCCCGAGGCGTTGATCTGCCCGCCTGCGGAACGCTGGCAGCATGTGGAGGTGGGACGGCACGGACTGATTGCGAAGGCCGGGAGCCGCAGCGGGCTTCTGCTGCCGCAGGTTGCTGCGGAATACGGGTGGACGCCGTCGGAGTTTCTCAGCCAGACCTGTATCAAGGCGGGTCTTCCGCCGTCTGCGTGGCGGGAGAGTTCGTGCAGTGTGTTTGTGTTTGAGGGGCAGGTCTTCGGGGAGTCGGCGGTCTGAGATAAGTTCAGTACGGAGTGAAAAAATTTGATATTCTCTCTTTTGTTCACTCTGTACTGAACTTTTTCTGGCAGATGATTTTTCAGACGTGTCAGCTTCTGTTCCTGTTTTCTCCCCTCCCAAAAAGAGATAATCAAAAAGCCCCTATTATGTCATAATGAAATGCTGCACAAATACACCTCCATAAAAGAGGACGTCCTCAAAAAACTCTCGCAGAACCTTCCAGAGATTGGGAAACGTTTTTTTTCCGTTGAGACAATCGGTGTATTTGGTTCGGTCAGCCGCGGGGAAGATACCGCGGAAAGCGACATTGACCTATTCTCCGCATTCCGGGACGGAAGCGGGGCCGGATGTTCACCTGCATGGAACTTGTTTCCTCTCTGGAAAACCTCTTCGGGCGAACGGTTGACCTCGTTTCCCTCAACGGCATGAAACCGTACTTCCGTATCTTACTTGAACCAGAGGTGATACCGGCAGAGGCTGTTAGATAAACCGGGATACACGAATCTATCTCCTTGATATTCAGGAACAGATTGTCTTTATCACAAAGGAACTGCAGGAGATTTCCGAAGACATTTTTCTGAAAAGTATGCTTCATCAGTATGCAATGATACAGGCGATTGAAATAATGGGCGAAGCCGCCAAGCAGATTCCAGAGGATATCAGCACGGTATCCCGATGTTCCGTGGAAATCCATGGCAGGAATGCGGGACAAGCTGATTCACGGTTATGCAGATATTGATGCTGTTATTCTCTGGAATACCGTTTGACACGACATTCCTCCGCTGCTGGAACAGATGCAGAAGATTTTACACAAATTCTGACGTTTTTTTGAAATTGTGGTCTGATATTCTTTGTGTTCCCTGATATGATAACGATTTGCCCTTTTGCGTTCTGCGGTCTCTCCGTTGTGATGATGGAGGGATGCGTGGCGGGAGAACTCATGCAGTGTGTTTGAGGAGCAGATCTTTTCTGAGGAAAATATCCTCATTTTTTGGTAACTATGTGCTCCCGAATCGCATGTCTTCGGCTTACGATTCGCAGATACGCAAAACAAGATCACCAAACCAAATTTGCACCCCCGGACAATCCCCATATTTAATACACCCCCCGCCAAACATGTATCATCTTTTTCCACATGGAGACAACCGGGCATGGGCATATATTTTGAAGTAATCCACAAAGACATCGCAGGACGCGTCGGCAAACTCAAAGTCGGCGACAAAACCATCAGAACCCCGGCACTGCTGCCGGTCGTCAACCCGCATCTGCAGATCATCCCCCCGGCCGAGATGAAGAAGATGGGCGTGGAAGGCATCATCACCAACGCCTACATCTTCTCCAAAAGCGAAGAGTTCCGGCATCAGGCACTCGAACGCGGACTGCACGACGTCCTCGACTTCGACGGACTGATCATGACCGACTCCGGTTCATTCCAGATGTCCGTATACGGAAGCGTGGACATCACCAATGAGCAGACGCTCTCCTTCCAGCGCGACATTGGCTCTGACATCTGGGTTCCCTTAGACATCCCGACGCACCCCGACACGCCCCGCGAGGACGTCATCGCCCAGATGGAGGTCACCGTTGCCAGAATGCGGGAGGCAAAAGAGATCTTCGGCCCCGACGCCCCGCTCTCCGGCCCCGTGCAGGGCGCCGTCTTCGAAGACCTCCGTGAAGCCGCAGGTCGTACCGTCTCCGAGATGGGATTTGCCTACTGCCCGGTAGGCGCAGTCGTTCCCCTCATGGAAGCCTACCGGTACCGGGAACTCGTCGATGTCATCATCGCCGCAAAGAAAGGCCTCAACCCCGGAGCCTGTGTGCATCTGTTCGGTGCAGGCCATCCGTCCATGTTCGCCCTTGCGGTAGCACTCGGCTGCGACGTCTTCGACTCCGCAGCCTACGCCCTCTACGCCAAAGAGGAACGCTACATCACCCCGTCCGGCACCCTCAAACTCAACGAGATGAGCGAACTTCCCTGCGCCTGTCCCGTCTGCCGGTCGCACACCGCAGACGAACTCCGCAAATCGCCCGACCGCCAGAAACTGCTCGCCTACCACAACCTCGCCGTCACCATGGCCGAGATTTCCCGCGTCCGTGCGGCGGTGCAGGAGGGAACGCTCTGGGAACTCGTGGACGAACGCTGCCGGGCACACCCGCGACTGCTGGACGGCTACCGCCGTCTGCTCGAACGTTCTGGCGAGCTGGAACACCTCGACCGGGCAACCAAACGCCAGTTCTTCTATCGGGGTGCCGAGTCCTGCGACCGTACCGAGGTGCGGAAGTATCATGAGATGATCCCCCGCGTGAAACTCTCAGCCGTTTCGCTGATCGATGCAGGCGGCCCGGTTCCTTCGCGGTTCGCCGAGGTCGTCGGGTTTAAGCCTCCGTTCGGCCCGGTTCCGTACGAACTCTCCGAGACCTTCCCGGTCGGCCCCTGCGAGATTCCGTCCTGGGACGAGACGATGGTATCCTCTGGTATCAAAGGGCTTGCAGCGCTTCTCGCCGCAAACCCGGATGCCAAAGTCACCATCTCCACAACCGAAGAGTGGGCGCCCCTGTTCCGGGCTGCGTTCCCGGACTGCGAGGTCATTACATGAGTACGTTCGATGTGCGGGTCCGTGACGGTCTTGCACGAATCGGGAATCTCCGCGTCAATGATGCGGAGATTCGCACACCCGCGGCGGTTGAGACGCGGGAACTTTTCCCCTCGCTTGCCGACCGGTCGTTTACGAACCTGCCGCTCTCCGCTCCCCAGTCGGACGCGGACAACTATTACGTGCCGGGAACTGATCCGGTCTCCTTTCATCCGCTGGCAGCCTGCCCCGCAGTCTCCGGCGATGTCGTGCTGATTCCCGGCTGGCGTGCGGCGTTCGGTGACGCCCGCAGAGCGACCGAGTACCTCGCGGCAATACACGCCGGAACGCCGCCGGACACCGCCCGGTACGCCCCTGCCTGTGCCCTTCCGTCGAACGCTGCCATGCTGATTGCGACCGGTTTCGATCTCTTCGACTATACCGCAGTGGATCTTGCGTCGGTTCGGGGCAAGTTCTGCATGCCGGAAGGCGAGTTCGACGCTTCGTATCTGGAGAAAGGCGTCTGCGGCTGCGAGGGATGCCGGGCGCACAATCTTTTCCTCCACAACCGGCTTGCCCTTGACCGCGAGATTGCGGTCGTGAAGACCTGGATCGAGGCGGGACAGATGCGGGAGCTGATGGAGCAGAGATGCCGGCTTCACGCCGAACAGGTCTCGCTCCTCCGCAGACTCGACCGTTCGCCGCTTGCGGCTGCGGCACTGCCGGCTGTGCGATCGTCCCGATTCCTGGCAAACTCGACCGAGTCGATGGCGCGGGCCGAGATTGCCTTCTTTGAGGATCGGGTGATCAACCGTTTTGTTCCGTCGCGGAGTGAC
>DALTYF010000129.1 GCA_029986195.1 Methanocorpusculum sp.
GGGTGTGGGTGGGGGATGTGTGGGAGAATGAGCGGTTCCTTGCGGCGGTGAAGCGTCTGTGATGATCGGAATTACCGGGACGCCGGGGACGGGGAAGTCGGCGGCTGCGGCGGAACTACGTGCCCGGGGATTTTTGGTTGTTGATCTGAAGACGACCGTTACCCCCTATGTTGTGGCGCATGATTCTGTCCGCGATGCGGATGAGGTGGATGTGGATGCGTGGGCGGATGCGTTTTCCTGTACGGAGGGGTATGTGGAAGGGTCGCTTGCACATTTTCTTGCGTGCGATAAGATTGTTGTTCTCCGGTGCAGGCCGGATGTGCTGAAACTCCGCCTTGCTTCCCGCGGATATGCGGCGGCGAAGGTTGCGGAGAACTGCCAGGCCGAGGCGCTGGATGTGATTTTGTCGGAGACTGCGGATATGTTTGCTTCGGAACAAGTATATGAGATAGATACGACAAATAGAGATGTAGTTTCTGTAGCAGATCTGATTGTTTCGTTTGCGGCAGGTGAGATTCCTGCGTCGTTTGGAACAATCGACTGGTCAGAGTTTCTGGACCCGATGTTATGACGCTTGATTCCTTCCGCCCGAAAGTTGCTTTTATTGTGACGCCGCTTGCCAAGGCCATTGCAGCACTGCACCTGACGCCGAATGCCTGTACGGTGCTGGCACTTCTTGCGGCGGCAGCTGCGGGTGTGTTCTTTGGTCTCGGAAAGACGCTTGCGGCGGTTGTTCTGGTGTTTGTGAGTGCGTTTTTTGATGCGATTGACGGAGCGGTTGCCCGGCTGACGGGGATTGCAAGTCCTGCGGGAGATTATCTGGATCATGTGTTCGACCGGTATGCGGATATTTTTATTATCACGGGTATTTTTGCGTGGGGAACGCTGACCTGGACCAGTCAGGTTCCTGCCTGGGCTATCGGGGTGTTTGCGCTGACGGGTGTTCTGATGTCGTCGTATCTGGGAACACAGGCGCAGGCGGTCGGGCTGAAGCGAAATTACGGTGGGATTCTGGGCAGGGCAGACCGGCTGGTGCTGCTGCTGGTGTTCGGTGCGGTTGAGGTGGTGTTCCCCGTGCCGCTGTTGTTCGGGCTTCCGGCACTCGGCTGGCTGCTGGTGATCTTTGGTGTGTTCGGCCATGTTACGGCGGTTCAGCGGTTTGTGAGCGGCTGGCGTGAACTGAACGCATCGAAAAAGGAATAACTTTTTTTCTTTGTCCGGAACACTTTACAAAAAGTAATCTGTATTCAGGTAAATTTATCGTTGCCTGCGTCAATAATTGAAATTTGTAGGACCTCATGTGTCAGGATCCGTGAAACATGTTGGCAACGACTGGAGTCACATCCTGTTTTTTCACGATTGATGCATTTCCTGCAATGGAGAATTATTCATGAGAAAAAACCGTTCAGACATACCCGGTACCCTGTTTCGGATTCTGGTGCTGGCGGGTATCGTTGTACTTTTTGCCGCAGCTTTTCCCGGTTCGGCAGCCGCGTCCCCTGCATATGAGGACACCGCTATCATGGTGTTTACCGACTGGCACTCCAACGAGGCTGCATATCAGAGTATACTTGATGCGGTCAGTGCCGAAGCAGACAAGCACCAGTCGGTGATTGTCTGCTTCAATGGCGACAGTGAAACCCGTGTTACCAATCCCAGTAACATGGGTACATTTAGTCCGATGAATATCCCGAAGAGTAGTGTAAGTGTATGGAGCGAGTCCCGGCACACGAGATTTATGGATCTTGTCGGGGATCTGCTGAAAAATCCCCAGGTTATCATTGTTATGGGCCTGGGAAATCACGAACTTGCTCTGAATCCGGAGGGTTCCAGTTCCAAGGAGCTGGCCTCATATCTCACAAAGCTTGCAGAACAGGTCGGAGCTGACTTTAACAACCGGTTCTATATCGTCAATACGGACCTTGACTGGACACCCGGAAATTCGATGAGCAAACTGTATGGGGGAACGATCCACCGTTCGGTTACGATACACGGAGTCACCTTCTTAGCGGTTCTTGGTTCAGATGTTGTTCAGGAGGATATGAAATATGGGAAAGCACAACTCTACGATCGTAGTCTATACCATCAGTCAGAGAAACAAAGGAGTTATGCCTCAGACCTTAACATAAATCGAAATATGGAAAATCATGTTTACCAGGAGATTTCGAAGACCCATCCCTCCGCATGTGTGCTGTTAGCCCATTCCACGTATAATAATATCAGAAATTGTTTGTATTATCTGCATCAGGGAGGGCTGCCAAAGGACACCTGCCTGTTCACCGGTCACAGTCACGCAAAGGAAACTATTAACGTAGATCCCAAAGACAAAAATATTCAGTATGATCTTCGTGCACAGATCCAGCCGAATCCGTTCGGCAGAGGTGCTGCTGTTGTGTATGCGACGCCGGGCGGGAAATTTGTCAGTGATTCAGAGAAAACATTCAGTATCTGACCATTCACTTTTTAAGATTTTTTTATCGCTCCACAACGGGAATTATACCAATCCCATCCGGCAGACATTTCCTGATTTTTCATCTGCCGCATGGCCATGCAGGTTACCGGATTCCTGCATGCCGGCAGTCCATGCGGTGGCCGTTGTTCTTGTTCTGTCTGTGTTGCAGCACTGTTTATCGTGCTGGGATAACTCTCATCTTTTTTTGATCGGATACTCCGGAACTGTTCAGGGTCTGCTCTTTGCATTTCGGGGGTAACATTTTTTTTTCAGAAAAGCCCATCATGTCATCCCGCCAACTACTCTAGTACAAGTATGCCTGTCTCTGCACAAACGAAAGATCAGATCACTGCACTCCTCAGCCGGTATCAGACCGCCTACAATGATCATAACGCCGAAGCGCTTGCCGGACTCCTCGCCGCGGATGTGGTCATGTACGGCTGCCGGACGGAGGAGGTCATCACCGGACGGGAGAGTTTCCTTTATGCGATGCGGGATAATTTTGCCCGCTACAAAACCGGGGGCATCCGGTTTGCGGATGCGGAGATCAAAAGTGAGGGCGTCATCGCCTGGCTTTCGGCTTCCTGTATGCTGCTGAGTACAGCCGGAAGCGGTGCGGTACATGAGACACCCTGCCGGTTTACGGCGGTTTTTCGCGGTACGGGGCATGCGTGGGAGTTTGCGCAGATTCATATGTCGCTTGGCTATCCCTATCATGCGTGAGGGTGTGCAGGAAAGGATCACGACGGGATGTGTGTTCTGCCAAAGCGGCATCTACTGTCCGGGCGCAGTGCTGCCAAGGTCTGTGGCGGTTGCCCGGCTGGTGAGGATCTTTTTGTATGCGTCCGCCGCTTCATTGGTCAGCCGGTATTTGTTGTGGACGCCGTCAAATACGATCATGAGCAGCCCGTCGTTAAGGAGTCTCTGGAGATGCCAGTTGCCGGTGGGGAGGTGAGCCGGAGTTTTCCGGCGAGTTCGCGTTTGGTGATGCCGGGATGTTCCCGGATGACGGTAATCACCCGTTCTTCTTTTTCCCGTGAGAGAATGATGTACATCAGCTTTTCAAGGTCAGTGTAGGGTTTGCCGCCGGCGAAGTAGTGCGGATGTCCGTGGTAGTCGAACAGAGAGATCTGTTCACCTTTCTTCAGTCTCCTGAGATAATGGCGTGCTGTGTTGTGGGAAATCCCGAGAGCGTCTGCGATCTGCTGAAGGGAGCGGCCGGGATGTTCTTTGAGGAGGGTGAGGATCTGTTTGGGTCTGCCGTTCTCCTGCCGGTTCGCCCAACTGTCCTTACGGCGGTAGAGGACGAGGAAGGCGAGGCCGAGAGCGGAGATGAAGAGGGTGATGAGGTGTGCGGTGAGGGGCGGGATGTACGCGGAAGGGGAGATAATCAGCTGCCGGAGAATTTCTTTTGGCGGCAGTTCCCACAGTTTGACGGTTTTAATTTCCGTGCCGTCATAGATGGGGACAATGTCTTCATTAATCACTTCAAATGCATACTTATTGTGTTCCAGTGGTTTGGAAGGAGCATTCGGATCATGATTAACACCACGAATTTCTCCACCTTCCACAAAAAAGAGTACAACTGCTGTGCTGAATAAAACACATATCACGAGTATGACAATACCGATCTCCCGCAGCAGTTC
>DALTYF010000130.1 GCA_029986195.1 Methanocorpusculum sp.
TGTGCTGCTGGTGCTTGCGGAGCGGTTGTTTGATCCCAGTGTGATGGGAGTTATCGGGGTTGCGCTGATGGCAATTTTCATCGGGTCGCTGCTTGCAGCGATTATGTCAACGTCGAGTTCCACGATCTTTGCGGCGTCGGCGGCTCTTTCGACGCTGATGCTGCATGGTTCGCTGTCGAAGTACGCAACCACGTCCCTGCAGGTGCTGCGGCTGACGCGGATGCTGGTGCTGGTGATAGGCGTCTTCTGTGTGTTCTTCAGTTTTGTCATCGACAGTCTGTACTGGATGATGATCTTCTCGTTCACGATCCTGTTCAACTGCATGTTCTGGGCACTGGTCGGCGGTCTGTTCTGGAAACGGTGCAATGCGTCGGCGGCGATTGCGTCGATTCTGGTGGGTTTTGCAGGGGTTGTTCTCTGCATTATTGCCCAGTCGATCTACTTCGGCCAGATTGCGATTGAGCCGCAGGATAACCTGTGGATCGGGATTCAGACGTTTGTTCCGTGGGCACTCGGCGGTATTGCGATGCTGGTAACCGCGCTCCTGACCCAGAAGTCGGACCCTCCGGTTGCGTTGTGCGATACGGACGGGGAACTGGTGAAGTGGGAAGACCTGCCGCTTTCGGAGGATACGGTTGCGGTACGCAGACACATTGAGGAGATAAAAGCACGGGAAGAGGAGTGAACTCCTTTTTTCTGGTTCTCTTTTTTTGATTTTTTTGGTGCGGACACCGCCCGCAAAAAGAAAAGAATTACTGAATTTTTGATGTCACCGTCAAAAAGACCGGGCCGCGGAGATCGAGTTTCTTCTTATTGTCGGTCACATACCGCATCGCATACTCCTCGATCTTCAGGTTTACATCGCTTGGGTGCTTGGACATCTTCACCTGAACGGATGTGCCCTCACCGAGACGTGCGGCCTCTTCGATCCGTGCCACCGCGAGGTTTGCTGCGGCATACAGGAAGGAAATGCCGGTCGGTACACCTTCGGCCCTGACGTCTGCGAACTTTTCGTTGTCCGGGACACCGAGGATTGCACCGTTTCTGACGAATACTTCGTTCAGTGCCGCAGGCCCGAGCAGACGGGAGTTCTCTTCCGGTTCTGCGACCGAGATTGCGACGGTCTTTCCGAACAACTCGCCCGTCCATGCGGGGAACTCGCAGGGAGACGGGTCGTTTGCGTGCGGCGCCGCGGTTGCGACGATGGCCGCAACCGCGCGGCGTCCGGCAATGGTCTGCGGTTCTTCGCGCAGGCCAACCGCCTTTGCAAGATCCACATCCGCATAGACCGGCGGGTAGAGCTGGGCGAAGGAGAGTTTGCGCACATCCTCCGCCTGGGTTAAGACCATCGCAAGCCGTTCCACACCCATGCCGAGGTTCATCACCGGCACACCGACACCGTACTCCGCAAGCGCGGCAGGCGAGTAGAGGCCGAACGTTGCAACCTCGACCCAGCCGTGTACCGGATGCTTGCCGTACACCTCGGTCTGGGTCTCGGGCATGTAGTACTTCGACCGTTTCTCATCGGGCTGGAACCGGAACTCGGTGAACCCGAACGCGGAGAGCAGACCTTCGGCAACGGCTTTTCCTTCATCGACGGTGACATCCTCGCCTGCGACGATACAGGAAGCTGAGTGGTAGGTCCGCAGATGCGTTGCGTCCTCTTCCTGTTCGCGGCGGAAGCAGTGGTCAACGGAGAACATGCGGATCGGCAGCGGGCGTTTGTCCCACATCTGGGCGAGCGACAGGAACCAGCCGCTGGTCATGTGGGAGCGCAGGGTCGTCCGCGAGGATTCGGGCGCGAGTTCCCTGAACTCGGGGAAGACGGTGTCGAGAATGTGGACGACGACTCCGTCGTCCACGTCAAGGGCGACGGACATTTCGTGCGTGAGGTCGTCGCCGTCAAATTTGCCCTTCTTGTAGCCGTGCAGGCATTTCATCAGTTTTTCGCCGGTTGCCTCGTCAACGGGGCTGCCGGTGATGGCGGCGATTGCGTCGAGCCGTTCCCGGGAGATGCCGACGTTCGGGCGCGGGAGTCCGCCGACGTAGTAGACGCGGTCGAGCACTGCGGCGGCTTCGGGACCGAACTGGCGGTATACGTCCTGTTCGTCGATGAAGACGGGGACCATTGCTTCGTCAAATCCCATGGAGAGGTAGGCGGCCCGGAGGCGGGCGATGGTGTCGAAGATCGGGTGGACTTTCGCCCGGCGGTACGTGTAGCGCGGGTAGATGCCTGCGGCGGCGGGCGGGGTGATGACGGAGGGTCCTGCGTGCCAGGCTCCTTCGAAGTCGGTTTTTCTGCGCTGTCTGAACTCTTCTATGTCGAATTTCATGGTTTTCTCTCAAGACATACGACCCGGCTGGGTGCGTTTTCGTCGAGTATCTGGTAGTCTGCGTGTTCTGCGATGGTACGGGCAAAGGTCCGGATTTCGTCCATGTCCGGCACCGCAGTTTCTGGTAATCTCATTCGACTGTATCCAAGATACATGTATCCTTTGATCTCGATGTAGCGGGGGGCGGCTTCACGGATGAGGGCGGCGATGCCGGCGGCATCGCCGTCGTTGTATCCTTTGACGAGGGTTGTCCGCAGTGCGGTTCTGATGCCGTCTTCTTCTTTGTGTCTGAGGAGGGAGAGGGAGGTCAAAATATTGTTCCACATGGCGGCGGGGTCACCCATGGGGCGGCAGAGCCGGGTGTATCCGGCAAGGTCGGCGGCGTCTAAGGAAAGGTAGAGCTGGGTCGACCGGATTTTTTGGATCATCTGCGGGATGGTGCCGTTGGAGACGACGAAGACGCTGTTTCCGGCTTCCCGGAGGAGGTCGATGAGTTCGGGGAGGCGGTTGTAGAGGGTGGGTTCGCCGGAGAGGGAGATTGCGTACTGGTTGGGGTGACTGGTGGCGGTTTCCCAGCGTTCGGGGTCACTCCAGGGTTTGTCGCCGGAGAGTCCTTTTCTCTGCATGCGGGGGATGGCGGCGATGATGTCTTGTGGGGCGAGTTCGGTTTCCTGCGTGATTTCGTGTTCCATGCTGCTGCGCCAGCAGAAGAGGCAGCGCTGGTTGCAGCGAAGGGTTGGTGTCATCTGGACGCAGCGCCAGCTTTCGATTCCGTAGAACTGGTGTTTGTAGCACTGGTCACCGCCGCGCAGTGCACGTTTGCACCACATGCAGGGTTTGACGGCGGCGGAGGAGGTCGGGGCGATGAAGTTGTAGCCCTGGCGGTGGAGGGAGTCGGCGGGGGTTTTGGGGGGTGTGATGGTGCGGGACATGGTCAGAGGGTGTCGAGGGTGTCGAGGAATTTCCGGTTGTATTCGATGAGATGAGCTGCCTCGTCCTCGAGCTGTTCGATTTCGGCGAGGAGGCGGGAGATGCGGCTGATCATTTCGGGGATTTGGGTGATGTCCAGGGTTTGGAGGAGGGTTTCTGCGGCGCGGATGTCGGCGGTGATCTCTGCGGTGTCGCTGAGGAGGATTGCTTTCTGGATTTCTTTTAAGAGGAGACTGCTTTCGTTTATCTGAAGGGTGAGGAGGGGTTTTTGTTCGGATGCAATTTCTTCTTCACGGGTCTCAAGGGTGAAGAGGGAGGTTTCGAGGCTGGTTTCGGTGGTGCAGAGTTTTCTCTGGCGGAACATGAGCTGGTCGGTGATGTCCCGGAGGGTGTCTATCCAGTGGTCGGGACGGGTGAGTTCTGCGCCGCAGAGTGCGCAGTGTTTGCCGTTCTGGGGGTTGAGGGTCTGACACTGGGGACAGGGGACTGCGGTGATGTAGAAGCGGCAGGATTTTTCGATGATGTCGGATCGGTCAGTGCGGTGGTTCCAGGCGAAGTCGTCGATTGCGGTGAGAAGGGGGAGAGGAAGCCGCAGGGAGATGAGTTTTTTTTCAGGCTTGCCGCCGTCGGGATGGGTGGTCATTGGTATTGTGTATGTTTTTGAATACACTTAATGGTTTTTGAATACATTTGTAATACTTGGACTGCGGTGAGAAGGGGGAGAGGAAGCCGCCACAGATTTTCTGAAAAAAACCGATGAGATGCTTTTGCGGCACCACATGTTGAGGTGGTGCCCATAAAGTCCTGATACCCACGGAAAAC
>DALTYF010000131.1 GCA_029986195.1 Methanocorpusculum sp.
GATGGTTGGCGCGAAGGGCGCAAAGAACTACTAAATCTTTTCGTGGCATCACACGGGGCAGTACATTCCGGTTTAAAACCCGAAAACAAGTAGTTTCTGTCCGAATCTGAATTTTCAAAGATGCTTCCGGCATAGTACATCCGGAATGATGCCCTCCTCCCTGCCGTCAAAGGTACAAAATCCGGCACGCAGAAAAAAGCGATAAAAATTCATCACGTCCGGGGATTTTCAATCCACAGCCATGCAGTCAGAACGGATTCTGAAACAAACGCACAGACGATTTTTTTCAGGATACTCTTGATATGCTGCCCGGGGAGGATTTGACTTAAGTAGTCAGACGTCTTCATTATAATAGTAAGGCATGATGGAACGCGACTATCAACCCATCAACCTCAAGGACGTCCTCATTGAAATGAAGGACATCTCAGAACTGATGGTTGATCTGGCTTACTCTGCGGTGCTCTTTGAAAGCAACGCCATCGCAGACGAAGTCATCGAACTTGAAGAACGGATGAACGACCTCGTATATCAGGCACGCATCACCAGTATGATGAGCGTACGCCGTCTGGAGGACACCGAACCGATGAGTGGTCTTCTGCAGCTTGCAGAGGCCTCGGAACGTATCTCTAATCAGGCTGCAGACATCGCAAAAAACATCATACGGCACGTTTCTTTCCCGGCAAATCTCAGAAAAGCACTGCCGGAAGCCGAAGAGGCAACACACCGCACCGTTGTTGCAGGCGACAGTTCTCTTGACGGTGCGCGTCTCGGCGATATCAAGCTCCAGTCCGCAACCGGTATCAGAATTATCATGATACGCCGCATGCGGCAGAGAATCTATGACCCCGACAAACACACCGTTCTTCGCGCAGGCGACGTACTGGTGGGGCGGGGACCCGAGTACGGATTCCCTGCCCTCTGCGGAATGGCCGGACAGCCTGTTCCGGATGATGACGATGACGTCGCCACGGCCATCAGCGATCTCGATCGGGCGGCGGCCCTTATGATCGAGATGAAAAACATCAGCGAACTCTCCGTCGGCCTTGCCTACACGGCACTCCTGCATGAGAATATGGACCTTGCAAACGAGGTTGTGGCACTCGAGGAGGAGCTTGATGAGATGCGGCTCCGGCTTGATCTCTGGACACTGGAAGCGGCAAAGCGTACCGAGGATGTTGCAAGTCTCCGCGGTATGCTGTACATGTCTTCGTTTGCCGAGTCCATCTCAGACGCCGCAAGCTCCATTGCCGATGTTGTTCTCCGTGAGATCGATGTTCCCCCGATTCTGAAAAGAATTGTCCGGGAGTCAGATGAGATCATCTCGTGGGTAACCGTTCATCCGGGTTCCCCGCTGGACAAGAAATCCCTCGCCGATTCCCATGTGGGAACCGTTACCGGCATGGTTATCTTTGCCATCAAACATGAGAACCGCTGGACCTACCGGCCGGCACGCAGTGTTCTCCTGCATGCGGGAGATCTGCTGGTGGCACGCGGACGGCGCGACGGGGAAGAGAAACTGTACGGTCTCTGCGGTGCAGATACCGATGAAATAGAAGATTTTGAAGATTCGGAGTAAATGTATATGGGTACAATTGATATGGTATACCGGCTTGGGCCCGGTTGTGAAGTGGATGACATCGTAGAAGGCCAGGTATATCTGGGAAAAGTCCAGGGGTTTGCAACATTCGGTACGTTTGTTCTTTTAAACGATCGCGTAAAAGGACTGCTGCATAAGAGCAATGTCAAGACCGAGAAAAAAGAACGTGACCAGATTCTTGTGCAGGTCAACCAGATTCATCCGAACGGAAACATTGATCTCCGTGAAGTCCAGCTCCCCGAAGGAAGCTATGATACACAGCTTGTGACGAAGAAGATCACCCTTTCCCGCCTTTCGGATCTGAAGAACAAGATCGGCAGAAATGTCACCATCGAAGCAGATGTGGTGCAGATTAAGCAGACCTCAGGACCCACTATCTTTACCGTCTGTGATGATTCCGGTGTCGAGGATGCGGCAGCCTTCACCGAGGCAGGTGTCCGGTCGTATCCCGAGGTGAACCTTGGCGATATTGTCCGCATCTTCGGCGAGGCGACCCGCAGAAACAATCAGATGCAGATTGAAGTCTCCGATATGCATGTCCTCAAAGGAGCCGAGGCCGATGCAGTCCGGACACGGATCAACAAAGCTCTTGAGGCCCGCGCCGAGCCGCCCGAGGTTACGCCGCTGATTGAAAGTCCGGTGCTTGATGCACTCTGGCCGGAGATGCGCAAACTGGCAAAGATCGTCCGCCGTGCAGTGTTAACCCAGCAGCCGATTATTCTCCGTCATCATGCGGATGCGGACGGTATCTGTGCTGCGGTTTCGGTGGAGACGGCGGTTCTGCAGTTAATCCGTGACAACGGCGGTGATCCGGATCAGGATAACTTCCTCTTCCGGAGGTCTCCTTCCAAAGCCCCGTTCTACGAGATCGAGGATGTGACCCGCGATCTTGATATGATGCTGAAGGATAATGTCCGGTTTGGTCAGAAACTTCCGCTGATTCTTCTGATGGACAATGGTTCAACCGAGGAGGATATGCCTTCGTACAAGATGACCGAGGTGTATCAGCTTGATGTCGTTGTTGCCGATCACCACCACCCGGATGAGACGATTGACAAGTATCTGCTTGCCCACGTTAATCCGTACCATGTCGGCGGCGATTTCGGTGTTACCGCGGGTATGCTCGGAACGGAGATTGCCCGCCTGATCAATCCGGCCGTCGAAGCAAAGATTCTCCACTTCCCTTCGGTTGCGGGAGTTGCGGACAGAAGTGAGGCTCCCGAACTTGATGCGTATCTTGCCCTGATCGAGGGGAAGTACACCCGCGATGAGTGTAAGGATATGGCGCTTGCGCTGGACTATGAGCAGTACTGGCTCCGGTTCAATGACGGCCGTGAGATTGTGAAGGATATCTTAAACCTCAATAATGCACCCGAACGCCACAACCGGCTGGTGCCGCTTCTTGTGACCGAGGCAAACGCTGCAATTGAGGATCAGATGAATACGATGATGCCCCACGTTAAGGATCAGGTGCTTGTGTCCGGTGCAAACCTCTTCCTTGCAGATGTGGAGATGTTTGCCCACCGCTTTACGTTCCCGCCGCCGGGCAAGTCGTCGGGTGAGGTCCATGATATTCTCTGTAAGCGATATGAGGGTCAGCCGGTGGTAACGCTCGGTCTTGGTCCGGACTTCGCGGTAATCCGTTCCCGCGGTGTGAGGATGAACATTCCGCAGATGGTGCGTGCCATGCGTGATGAGATGCCGGGTGCAGGAATCTCGGGAGGAGGACACCTCGTGGTCGGCAGTATCAAATTTGTTGAGGGTATGCGGTCTGAGGTCATCGCCAAGATGATCGAGAAGATCGCCGAGTTCCCGGTTGATGCATTCTGACCCACGGCCGGGTCTGTCTTCCCGTGAGGTCTTCAGACTTCGCGGGACATCCCGCATACCTTTGGCTATGGGGATTTTTTTTCGTAAGAGCCGGTGTTCCCGCAGGATTTTTTGAAAAATTCTGTGTGTCAAGCACTACCTTTATAATGTAAAACATCCTATACTTACATGAGGTAAGTCATTATGACCGAACCTAAAACAATTCGTGAAAGATATAACGACACCCAGTCTCGGATCCTTGGGTATCTGAAGGCAGGAGTGGCAAAAGGAAGCCGTTTCTTCAAGGCAAAGTATATTGCCAAAGACCTTGGACTTTCTTCCAAAGAGGTTGGAACAAACCTTGCCATCCTTTCCGAGATCTGTGATGAACTGGACATCCAGCGCTGGAGTTACTCCAACAGTACGACCTGGATGGTAACGAGCAAAACAATAGCTTGAATACTCCACCCCTCTTTCTTTTTTGTCTCCTTCCGCATGGTAATTCGTATCGGCAGGGGATGTTCTGTACAATTGTCCCTCTCTGCAGTGCTAATCCGCGTACCGAGACGAACGGACTTCCGAAACGACAAGAAGAATATATATGCAAGAAAATAAAACACTTACTAATGGTAAGTTATATG
>DALTYF010000132.1 GCA_029986195.1 Methanocorpusculum sp.
GGCCATGATGATGATCGGGATCAGCAGTGCCGTGAAAACTGCACGTACCGGAACGTTGCCGGCGGCTGCAAACCCGTAGATCCAGATCGGCATGCACCAGAACAACACCATGAGATTCAGCAGATAGCCAGTCCATCCGTCAAAAACTCCGGGAGATACTGCCCCTGCAAGAAGCATGAGAACCGTTCCTATCAGAATCGGGAGTGAGGCATAGCCGGTAACGGAAAGGAAGGGTTTGAATCCGGCAGTGGTATGCGTGATGAACTTGACGAACACAAAGAAGAATGCAGCAACGATGACCCATATGAGGAAGGCCATGATGAATCCGGTTACCGCGCCAAGTACTCCGGCAGCGTCCGGCATGCCGATCAGATCTGCGGAAGCTGCGGATACCTGGTAGCCGGCAACTGCGGCGAAGATTCCATATACTGCGGTATAGAGCAGCGGCAGTCTGAAGGACTGCGTGCTGGATGCATCTTGCAAAGAACTCTTTTGGATGGAAAAGCAGGGAAAGTATGTCTGCTGCAAAGGTCATTGCAGTTTATATTGGATCTCTTCGGATAAGAGCACTTGGAAAAAAAGGACGTTGCACCTAAATTCGTTTATTGACTACGAATGATCGTTGTTGATCGGATTTCAGCCCACGATTCGCACGGCAAAACCGTGCTCGCCGCTCCGCGGGAAGACACGAAACACACGGAAGCAAAAAACATCACGGAACAGTTCGTGAATATCACGGATTCCTAAATTAATCTATTTCCGTGGTTTTCTTGTTTATTCCGTGATGTTTTTGCTTCTGCGTGTTCTGTGTTTTCCGTGGGATGTTCAGGAATAAAGGTACAACGCCGAAAAAAAGAATTTATGCAATGTCAATACCGTACTTTGCGGCGTTGGCATCGGCAATTGCCTGAATCTTTGCAATCTCTGCATCGTTTCGGGCCGGTTTAAAGAGATGGCGGAACCGTTTCTGGGCTTTGAGATATTCATCGACCGGTACACGCTTGACCTTCTTGACGGATGTCAGCTGGCCGTCAGCCATTTCGTAGCACGGCCACAGACCGCACTCAACCGCCATTCTGCCGATCTCCATCGTTTTGGAGCCGTCGAATCCCCATCCGGTACAGCAGGGTGCGTGTACCTGAATGTAACAGGGACCGGGTGTGTTCATGGCTTTCTCGACCTTCTTCATCAGGTCCATCGGGTATGCCATCGTGGCAGTCGCCACATAGGGAGATCCGTGGGCAACGAGAATCTGCGGGAGATCCTTTTTGGGCCGGTTGTTACCGGTTGAGCATGCGCCGGACGGCGAAGTGGTGGTGTCCGCGTCATACGGGGTTGCACCGGAACGCTGGATACCGGTATTCATGTAGGCTTCGTTGTCGTAACAGACATAGGTGAAGTCATGACCACGCTCGAATGCTCCGGAGATGCAGAGCATACCGATATCAACGGTCGCGCCGTCACCGCCGATGACGAGAATTTTTTCGTCTTTAAGCCGCCCCTGCTTCTTAAGGGAAGCCTCAATACCAGACGCAACCGCGGATGCATTCTCGAACAGCGAGTGAATCCAGGGCGTCTTCCATGCGGTCTCCGGGTACGGGGTGGAGAACACCTCAAGACATCCGGTCGGACTCACGACGATGGTATTTTCTCCTGCTCCCTTCAGGATCATCCGGACCGCGGACGATGCCCCGCAACCGCCGCAGGCGCGGTGGCCGCAGTCGAAGTTTTCAATTGTACGATCTACCATTTATAACAACTCCTCGCGCAGTCCATAGAACATATCGCCGGAACCTTTCTCGGCAAGTTCTACAATCTTTTTGATATCCTTTTTGCGCACGTCACGTCCGCCGAGACCAAGGATGTAGTCATAGACCGGAATGCCGGAGCCGTAACAGGCTTCCTTGACCTCAATGGCGACCGCACCCTTTGCACCGAGACTGACGTTTTTGTCCAGCACTGCAATGGTGTTGACATGGGCAAGCGCTTTTGTGATGTCTTCTGATGGGAGTGGACGGAAGCAGCGGATCTTTAAGAGACCAACCTTCTTGCCTTCCGCACGCATCTCGTCGATTGCATCTTTGGTGGTACCGCAGATGGAACCCATGGCGACGATCGCAACATCCGCATCTTCGAGTTTGTATCCTTCGACAAGTTCGGAGTAGTCGCGGCCGAACTTCTCGCCAAACACTTTGCCGTACCTGCGCATTGCATCTGCTGCACGGTGGACGGCCTGATCGTGTTCGTACCGGAACTCCAGATAGTACTCGGGCGTTGCGTACATACCGAATGAGATCGGATCCTTGACGTCGAGCTTCTGGTACGGGGTGAAGGGGCCGAGGAACTCGTCCACCTCTTCCTGTGAGGGGATATCGACCGGCTCGAACACGTGTGAGAGAATAAATCCGTCGAAGCAGACGAATGCCGGAAGCAGAATATTGTGATCCTCGCAGATTTTGTAGGCGAGGACATGAAGGTCAACTGCTTCCTGATTGTCTTCTGCATAGAACTGCAGCCAGCCGGAGTCCCGCATCATGATGGAGTCCTGCTGATCGTTCCAGATGGATAAGGGAGCGGAGATTGCACGGTTGGCAATGCCCATCACAATCGGGAGCCGCATACCTGCGGAGTTGAAGACGACCTCGGCCATCAGGGCAAGACCCTGCGAGGTGGTTGCAGAGTAAACACGGCTTCCTGCGGCGGACGCACCGATACAGGCGGAAAGCGCGGAGAACTCGGACTCGACACAGATGTATTCCGCGTCAAGCCGTCCGTCCGCAACAATGGAGGCAAGGCCTTCGACGATATGTGTCTGCGGGGTGATCGGATATGCGGAGATTACCTGCGGGCGGCAGAGTCGGACAGTCTCTGCAACGGCGATGGATCCTTCCATAATCTGAAGTGTCATTTATTTTTCCTCCTTGTGCATGGTGATTGCTTTGGCTTTGTCGGGGCACTCCGCCGCACACATGCCGCATCCTTTGCAGAAGTCAAGATCGATCTCATAGCTTTTGTCCGGCATCTGGTTGATGCAGCCTTCCGGACAGATCAGCTGACAGGTTCCGCATTTGGTACATTTTTCCTTGTCCAGCACCGGGTAGAAGACCCGCCAGGATCCGGTTTTGTTGTTTCTGGACTGACCAGGCCGTGCTATGCATCCTATTCCAAGCGCCATTAGACTGCTCCCTCCAGAACCATATTGTATGCCCGCTTTGCCGCGGCGAAGTTGGTCGCTGCAAGCTTTCCGGGGAACCGTTCCTCAATTGCGCCTTTCAGCGCATCCAGCGTGATCTCACCGCTTGCCGCGGCGAATGCTCCCATCAGCGTGGTATTGGAGATGGGGAGTCCGATCTCTTCAAGGGCAATCTCCGTTGCATCAATGACGATCAGCCGGACACCTGCGGGAAGATTGTACTCTCCTTTCTTTTCGGTGTTAATGATGGCAATTCCTCCCTCCGACATTCCTGCGAATACGTTGACGTCGCGAATGAGGGTACTGTCCTGTACAATAATATAATCCGGCTCGTAGATCTGGCTTCTCAGCCGGATCTTCTCGTTGCTGAACCGCACGAATGCCTGAACGGGT
This sequence comes from Methanocorpusculum sp., assembly GCA_029986195.1. Lineage (GTDB taxonomy): Archaea > Halobacteriota > Methanomicrobia > Methanomicrobiales > Methanocorpusculaceae > Methanocorpusculum. Next base: position 3,587 of record DALTYF010000132.1, read on the forward strand.
GCACCGCGGCGCTCGACACCGAATGCCGGAAATGCCTGGGCGTGCACACCGCCGGCAAAGGCTGCGGTTGCAATGAGTTCCGCAGCCGTGACGGATCCCTGTCCGCCTCTACCATGGATGCGTAGTTCTTTCACGTGAATTACCAATATAATTTATCACGATTAATCAATATGAATTTAGTGCTTCCGCCGATGCCTCCAATTCGGAGTTATTTTCTAAAAATAGGTTTAAACATCCTGTTTTTTGGAATTGGTAGTTCTATTCGGCTTATCTTTCTTTTTGTTGAAAATTAATTCGACGATTTGCGAAACATTAGCGAAACATTATCTTCTGAGTATCGGAGAAACAGGGATGCCGAGAATCTGTTTTGCTCCGGAAAAGACATCGCGGGCGATCCGGGCGAGACCGTCGGACGCCGCCCACTCATCATAGACGATGACCGGCTTTTGCAGGAGCGCGG
>DALTYF010000133.1 GCA_029986195.1 Methanocorpusculum sp.
CGCACGACCGGGAATGCCGCATCAAAGATGTGCGGGATATTCTGCCCGGACGTACCGAGATACACGCCGATATGATTTTTGAGATGAATGTCAGAGAACTCAAGGGTCTTCGTGACAAACTTCTGCGCCCAGAGGAACTGTCCGCGGTCGATGAAGGACTTCATCTCTGCGGTGACGGTCATGGAGTAGATGGGGGAGGCAAGAACAAGAATGTCTGCGACAAGCACCTCATCAAAGATCGGCGTCAGATCATCCTTGAGAATGCAGACACCTTTTTTGTGGCAGGCATTGCAGCCCCGGCAGTTTTTGTGATCGATATCCACGAGCGAAATTTTGTTTGTTGCGGCTCCTGCACTTTCCGCACCCCGGAGAAAGGCATCAAGAACCGTATCGGTGTTTCCGTGGCGGCGGGGGCTTCCGTTTACTGCGGTGATCTGTGTCATACTACCTCAAGGGATGCAAGAAGAGCGGCGGCGGTATCCTTTGCTTTGGCAACAGCCGCAGGGTTCTCCAGAAAGTCGGTCTTCTTATCAAGACCATTGAGAAGGAGAAGCATTGTGTGTTTCGGTTTGATGCCCGCAACGTCAAAGAGGAAGCGTGCGACCGGTACGGTATGATCAAAGATGTGGCCGCGGGTCTGTCCGGCGGTCGCGATGAAGAGGCCGAGCTTTGTTCCGGCAGGTTCCTCAAAGGTATGGAGCACGTACTTCCGTGACCAGAACACCTGACAGCGATCGATCAACGCTTTTGCCTGTGCACAGACCGACAGGGAGTACACGGAAGTTGCGAGGATCAACACATCGGCATCAAGGATTTTCTGCGAGAGGGATTGAAAGTCATCCTCCTGAATGCAGCGGCCAAGTTTTTCGCATGCCCCGCAGCCTTTGCAGGGGGCGATGGAAAGATCCGCAAGCACCACTTTTTCTGTGGAAACGCGGCCACTGGTCTCGGCAAGAATGGTATCAAGTGCCGACTCGGAGTTCCCGTGGCGGCGGGGAGAGGTGGAGATGGCGAGGATACGAGGAGTCATTGATGAGTATATTGGCAGGAGGAGAAATAAAAGAAATGGAACAGACCAGATTACAGTGCGAGGGGAGGGATTCGAACCCGCGAACTCCTTGAGAGCAGATCTTGAGTCAGCCTCCGTTGGCCACTTGGATACCCTCGCAAAAATACGGATACTATATTGGAAAGAAGGGAACATCAACCTGTCGCAGGCGATACATCCGCCACCCCATTCATCTCCTTACCGGACATGGTCCGCATTGAAGTGAATCGGGCACCCCTCATCCGCACGACCGCCGTTCCTCATCACCCATGCAAGCAGCGGAACAAGCAGCTCCCGCAGTTCCCACCCGGAGACGGTGAGATAGTAGCGGACAACCGGCGGAGTCTGATCCACCACCTGACGATAAATGAGTCCTTTCTCCTCAAGATCCTTCAGCGTATTCGACAGGGTCTTTGAACTGATATTACAGAGATAACGTTTCAGTTCGTTGAATCCTGCAGACCCGTGGTTCCCGATAACCGCAATGATCATCAGTGCCCATTTTTTGCTGATCGTATCCAGCAGTCCGTGCAGCGGACAGAAACAGATCTCAAGATGTTCCGGATTGTCGGGTGTCGCCGTATGCTCCAAAAAGATCACCTTACGATATTCATAGGCATTCCCGGAGGATAAATTCTGACACTAAGTAACAAAAGGAAACCACCCCGCCCAAGTAAAATCCAGTGTAAAGATTCTTTAACAGATACGCGCATATAATTATCATAATGGGAATGAACAAAACAGAAATTATCGCAGTAGTATTTGCAGTACTCGTCGTCTTCTGCGGTCTTGATGCAGGAATCGGCGGCCTCATCATTGAAGAGGCAAACGGACACTACGCACAGGGACTTGCCGAAAAGACCGGCACCGAACTCACCAAGATTACCGCAACCGACGGCTCAAGCATTGCCGTGTTCCGCACCGCAGACGGCATCTACATCAATGCACTCTCCATGATAAACGCCTTTCAGGGATTTGCGGACAACGTAATTGTCTATACCGTCAATGGCGATCAGATCACCGGTGAGCAGTCCGCCCCGATCACCTTTAACCATGCCGCCGGACTTCTCAGTTCACCTGTAGGATCCATGCTGTTTCATCTGCCGATGAGCGGACAGAAATAGATCTTCATGCCAAAACAGATCAAAGACCCGGTACACGGATACATAGAAGTTCCTGCAGAAATTCTGCCACTGGTGGACGCACCGGCACTGCAGCGCCTTCACCACATCCGGCAACTGGGCTTTGCATATCTGGTGTATCCCGGAGCAAACCATACCCGGTTTGAACACTCCCTTGGAGCGATGCACCTCGCATCTCTTTTATGCAGACATCTTGACTTTGACAAAGCGGAAACGCGGACAATCTGCTGCGCCGCACTCCTGCATGACATCGGCCAGGGGCCGTACTCACATGCAAGCGAACGGCTGATGCAGGAGTACACACAGTTTTCGCATGATGACATCCGCGAACAGCTGAATCAGCCGGCACTTGCAGCGCAGCTGGAAAAAAATGCCGTAAGTCCGGACGAGGTCGCAGCCCTCATCTCCGGCAGCCACCGGTATGCCGGGATCATTCACGGCGACCTCGACGTGGACCGGATGGACTACCTCCTGCGGGACGCCCACTATACCGGAGCACCGTACGGCAACTTCGATGCGGAACGACTGACAAAATCCCTCGCAATTGTTGCGGACACCCTCGTCCTCAACGAGTCCGGCATCTCGGCGGCCGAGTCGCTGCTGATTGCACGAACACTCATGGGACCGTCCGTCTACTATCATCACGCCTGCCGGATTGCAGAAGAGATGTTTCTGCTTGCATGCCGCAGACATTTCGGCGACGACACGGACGCGGTCCGGGGGTTTCTCACCCTGGATGATGTGACCGCAACCTCCCTTCTGCTGAACTCACCAGAACCTGTCACCCGCGACCTGATGACACGTATCCGTACGCGAAACCTCTATAAGAGAGCAGTCTATGCCGGGCGGGAACTCGTGGACCGTGACCATCTTCCCCATACAGAGGGCGGCATTGAACGTCTGCACACTGCAATCGCGGAGACCGCAGGAGTAGAACCGGACAAGATCATCCTCGACATTCCGCCTCTCAGAAAAGAGATGAAGATGGACATCAAAGTCCGTAATAACCACGACCTTGTGCCGTTTGAGGAGATCGTTCCGATGATCGCCATGATGAACGCCACCCGTCAGGGACAGTGGCGGCTCGGCGTGTACGCACCTGCCGACCTTTGCGAGAAGGTCAGCGAGGCAGCACGCGAAGTACTCGCACTGCGACGTACAACAAAACAACATAAACTCACAAATATAATAATATAAGAAGGATGAAGCGGATCGTTGTCGGAGTCACCGGAGCTTCCGGGACGCTGTACGCAAAGCGGCTGATCGAAGCCCTCACAAAAACGGACGGCGTCGAGGTGTATCTGATCATCTCCGACACCGCAAGAACCGTCGCACGTCTGGAAGAGGTGGACCTCTCCGGCTATCCGGTACAGTACGAGGAGAACTGCGATCTCTCCGCGGGGATTGCCAGCGGATCGTTTTTGTTTGATGCCATGGTCGTCATTCCGTGCAGTATGAAAAGCCTTGCCGCAATTGCAAACGGCTACTCAACAACCCTGATAGCCCGTGCCGCGGACGTTGCCCTCAAAGAACGGCGGAAACTGATCCTCGTGCCGCGGGAGACACCGTACTCCCGCGTACATCTGACGAATATGCTTGCCGCCCACGATGCAGGAGCGGTTATCATGCCCGCGTCCCCTCCGCTGTACACCCACCCGCAGACGATTGCCGATCTCGCGGACCTGATCGCCTCCCGCGTACTGGATCACTGCGGAATACCGAGCACCATTGGATCACGGTGGAAAGAATGAGAGAATTTATCAAACGAATGATTGCCGAGGGACTGGCAGAGGAGATATCCGAACCGGTCTCGTCGGTATATGAAGCACC
>DALTYF010000134.1 GCA_029986195.1 Methanocorpusculum sp.
AACTCAGCTGCATCTCACATACAGACCATCAGGCCGTGAGATAACAATATAGGACGAACCAGCATATCAATGCACCGGAAAAAATCCCATAGTACACAACAGTCACCCTCATAACACCCTGACACCAACCTAGTAAAAACTCATGGACAAAGAGGGAGAAAAATCACCCGAACCGGAAAAACCCGAAAAAAAGAACCAGGGGATTGTCTATCGGGCGATTAGAAACTGGAACGAATCAGAAATCATCGACCTCTATCGCGCAGGCGGATGGTGGGAAATCGGATGGAACCCCGCAGGCATCGCACCCCTGATACGCGGCAGTTTCCTCTTCATAATTGCACTTGACACCACCACCGGACAAACCATCGGAATGGGCAGAATCATTGCCGACGGCTCATCCGACGGCTACATACAGGACGTCGCCGTCCTCCACACCTACCGGGAGCGCGGAATAGGAACAACAATTGCAACCCTGCTCCGCAGCCTTGGCACAGCACTCGGCCTCTCCTGGATAGGACTCATCTCCGCACCGGGAAAAGAAAACATCTACAAACGCGCAGGCTTCTCCCCTATGGAAAACTACACACCGATGAACCTCGACGAAGAACGACCAAACAGATATCATGACACTCAGTAAATCCGACTATCACCCGGTAACACTTGCAGACAAACCGGTTTTTGACCGGATACTCCGGAATCACCCCCAGATTCACTCCGAAAGCTCATTTATAACCATGATCTGCTGGCAGAACTACGCACACTACGCATACACAATCGTAGACGACCGGCTGCTTATCTCCTGCACCGTAGACGGAGAAACAACATTCCGCGCGCCCCTCGGCGACCCTGCGCCCGACCTCTTCGAAGAAGTACTGGCACTTGCCAAAAAGGAAGGAGGAAAAATGGCAATGGACATCTATGACGAAGCCGACGTCTGGTACATGAAAAACGCCCACCCCGAAACACCGGTCTATAACAGTCGCGGCTTCTCGGAGTACTATTACCGTACAGAAGAACTGGCCGAACTCCGCGGAAAAAAATACCTGAGTATCCGCGGACAGATAAACAAATTCAACGCCCAATACACCTACACAACCGAAAAAATAACCGAAACGATCATCCCCGAAGTCCGGAAAATGATCGACGAATGGAGCATCTCAAAACACTGCGAAGCAAACCGGATTATGAAAGAAGAAGTAAACGCCGTACGTTTTGCACTGGATCACTGGCAGGACCTGGGATGTGAAGGACTCGCCATCCGCATTCAGCCGGAAAGAACAATCGGAGCAATTGCCATCTGGGAAGAACTAAACGCATCTACTGCACTCGTTCACTTCGAAAAAGGATTTGTCCGCTATAAAGGCATCTACAAAATCATCAACCAGGAAACAGCAAAAACACTGCGGGATCGCTATACCTGGATCAACCGCGAATCCGACATGGATGTCCCCGGACTTCGCGAGGCAAAACTCCGCTACCACCCCGAACACTGTGCAAAAGCATGGTACATCAAGAAAAAAGAGATCACCCCCTGACACAGCTACCACATCCTATTAGTAACTCAACGGCGTATCTATAAAGCGGATGAACCTGCTGTTTGAACTCTCCGGAGAAAACCCGGCATTGGCCGTAGCCGAAATAGGCTGTGTGGGAACAGTAACCCGCACCGCGACCGGCATTGCCCTTGCCGAAGTACCTGAACCGGAGACGACAACACGGCTCGCACAGACCCATGTAATCATGGAACTGATCGGCGAATGCGACGGAACAAGTGCCGCCCTTACAGAACTTCTGGCACATCTTGATATAACCGCGGACCGTCCGTTTGCCTGCAGAGTCCGAAAGATTCATCCTGCAACGGTTGATGCATCCCAGCTGGACCTGGAACGCATGATGGGAAAAAGCATCCACGGAAACGTATCCCTTCAGTCCCCTGAAATAGAGTACCGTGCGCTCTTCACCGATAACCGATGCTATCTCGGCCGGGTTCTGTACACAATCGACCGGGGTTCGTATGCATACCGAAACCCGCAGAGACGGGCATTCTTTCACCCGGGTGTAATGATGCCGCTAATGGCGCGGACAATGGTAAACCTGACGCATGTGCGACCGGGAGAACTATTGTGCGACCCCTTCTGCGGAACAGGAGGCATGCTGCTTGAAACGGAACTGATGGGTGTTCGATCCATCGGAAGTGATTATGACCCGGAGATGCTTGCAGGATGCCGGAAAAACCTACCGGACGGAGCATATGTCCGTGCGGACGCAACACGAATGCCGTACCCCAACAACTGCTTTGACGCAGTTGCAACAGACCTCCCGTACGGACAGTCAACAACAATCGGTGCAGACTCCCTTGACCTGCTCTATACCGAATCACTCAAAGAGATTCGTCGTATTCTGAAACAGGGAGGAAAAGCAGTAGTGGTAACGCATCGCGACATACGGCATCTGGCAGAAACCCTATTTGAGATTTCTGGTTATTACGAACAGCGCGTGCATAAGAGTCTGACGCGGCGGATTCTGGTGCTGAGCTGAAAATAGTTAGACGTTTGAGTATGAAGTACATACAAAAGGAGCATTAATGCTCCAGTGGATTACCGAGCAGTTTACCCGCTATCACCCCGACCGGGCAATAGCAGTGCGGGCAATGCGGCACATGCGTCCGGCAGAACGGAAAAATCTGTTTTCCGAAGATATTATGCTGATGCGGACAGCGGAGGGATACTGGTTTGAATCCCTGATTTATGAACAGCTGCTAAAGATTGCATCACAAACCAACACGATCAAAAAAATTGTGCGAAAAGGAGCAGACGTCCCCAAACATAAAACAAAGATTACTCTGGGAACAAACGGATTGTACTCCGCAGAAAAGGGAGATATCCGGGTTCGCGGAAACGGCCAGGATCTGGCCGAAGTGGACCTGCTCCTGTTTGACAATGAAAACAAGGTAGTATTCTGCGAAATCGTAACATCTCCTGCGGATCTCAAAGATCTGGAAGCAGAGATTATCTACAAAAAGCATCTGTTCGGCTACCTGTTCGGACAGGAACATGTGGGATTCATCCTCTTCTCAGCAGTGGATATCTCCAATACGCAGGTAGTGCGGCGGCTGGTTGCCGACCCGGACAACGCATATGTAGGGACAAAAACCTGCGAAGTGATGAAAGCAGTACTCAAACCGCTGCGGCTGACAACACTCCCGACACAACCGGTGAAAAACCCGAAACTGGTGGCATGCGAATCATTACGGACGCGGGGATTCGACTACAGGAAACTACACGATGAAGCGCTTTCCCGGCTGTATTTTGCAATCGATCACCACTTCTCTGCAGAACAGTACTTCTCAGACCCGTGCGTATCACCGCTTGTGAAAAAGGTGATCTGCGGCGGCCTGTACCCGTCGGCACTAAAGGGCCTGATTACGGAATACGGCCTGCGGGTGAAGTCTGACGTGCTGGATTACACAAAACTATCACAGAATTATTCAAAGGTTGTGCTGGCGGTGGACTTTCCCGAGATGTCGCCGGTGATTTATCTGAAACCGCGTAAACAGCGGACATACTTCAAAATGGTACCGCTGAAGATCGGCGGATTTAAGTATGAACGACCCACACCGTCGCGGGTCGGGTTCTATTTGTGGCTGGAATCGGTAAAACCGACACTGGGAATTGAACGGACACGCGATGTGCTGAAATTTTGTGAAAACACAAAATAGATCCCCAATCTCCACATCTAAATACTCATCCGGCAAACAGAAATTCATGACCGAAGAACCCGAAAACACCACAACCCAGCAGGAACTCAGGCGGCTCGAAGAAAGGATCCTCACCCTCGAAAAAGAAAACGCCGAACTGCG
>DALTYF010000135.1 GCA_029986195.1 Methanocorpusculum sp.
TACAAAATATCCTCCGGAGAACGCGACCCTCGTTTATCCACCGTCAAAAAAATCGTCAACGTCTTCTCCCCGCATCATGGAAAATTCATCGCCCTCATTGCAGCAAAATTCCTGCTCGATGAGATAGAAGGAACAAAAGTTGACATTGGCGGCATCGAATACCGCATCAAAGGCTACACCGCCAACTCACTTGATGACTGTATCCTTGCCGCAGTTCGGGCGCGATACGACGGTGCTGCAGGAATCATCTGTGCCCCCATTCTCGCATCCCTTATCGAACGGCTCGTAGATGTACCCGTCGCAATCATGAAACCGGAAATGGACGCAGTCTTTACTGCTGTCGACTCCATTGCAAAAAGATTGTAGCCCCACGATTACATAATGTAAATTGTTGATTACATTCATATAGGTAGAGAACTAACGATTCTTTCATATGAGAGCAACCGCTCGCACAGCGATCCTCGGAACGCTTGTCTGCATACTATTGATATTTTCCTGTGCAGGAAATGTCGCAGCCGCGGAAACCACAACAAGCGGTCAGGTAATTGTAACAGAATACAGCCTGGATCCCAAAGTCTTCTACCCCGGAGATGAAGGAATTCTTACCGTCACCCTGAAAAACGCCGGATCCACCCCGGTCAACGTTGGCATGCCGGCACTTCTGGGTGGCCAGTTCCAGTACCTCAACAGCAAACAGATGGTTCCGGTCGGACTTCTCGGTGCCGGTGGGGAAACCGCCGTCAGCCTGCAGATCAAACCAACCGGTTCCACCACAGTCGGCATGGCATACCCCTACTTCTCCGTTGACTACACCGTTGAAGGAGGGGGTAGTGTCACCAACCCGGTTCGTGTACAGATTCCCATTGAGATTGACGACTCCGACCTGAGCATCCAGCTCATCGAAAAACCGAACATGATCTCACAGGGAAGTATGGGCAAATACAAACTCCGTATAGGAAACCCGCGTGCCTACCAGATCACCGGTCTCACTGTTTCCATTAGCGGTGATGGCATCACCAGCAAACAGGACGGATACTTCCTCGGAACAGTTACGGCCAACAACTACACCGATATTGAGATCGACATTGCTACAGCCGGCGATACCAACCTTATCGTAAAGTCCGAGTACCGCAACGGCAAGAACACCCACTCCAGTACCGTTGAGATTCCCGTCTACGTCACCGGAAGCAGCAGTGTCGTCATCTCCGACCTTGTTGCAACCAAGTACGAAAACAAGTACAAAGTTACCGGAACAGTCTATAACCCCGGCCTGCGTGACATCTCCTCCGTCGTCGTCGTGGCAGGCCCTCCGGCAATCCCGGAAGGATCCTATCAGGCAGCACTCGGTGTCATTGAAGGCAATGACAACGGGGAGTTTGAACTCAGCTTCTCCGTCAGCGGCGAACCGACAACCGTTCCGATCATCGTAACCTATCAGGATGAACTGAACATGTACCATCAGGAACAGAACGTTGTCAGTATCATTGACTACGATCTGACTTCGACAGAAAAACCGCAGACCCAGAGTTCACCGGTCATGATCCCTGCCTTTGCGATTGTCGGTCTGGTAGCCCTTGGTATTGTTCTCCGGACCAGAAAATAATCATCATCCATGAATCCACTTATATTTTTTCAGCTTGCACTCCGTAATCTCCGGCTGAATAAATTCAGATCCATTCTGGCGATTCTTGGAATTACAATTGGTATTATAGCCATTGCAACGACCGGCATGTCCGGAGCAATTCTGGAGAACTCACAGTTTCAGTCGATGAATGAGATCGGCGAGTCGATCTATCTTCAGGTGAACTACACATATCTCTGGAACCAGTATGAGGAGTCCACCAACTACTATGGCGTAGCAGCGTATGACAGTGGCGGATACGTCCAGCCGAAGATGGAAGGAATTACCGACAAGCAGATACGGGAACTGGGTAAGATTACGACACCGTATCCGGTGATTCCCTACAAATCAACGATGCCCACCTTCGAGGTTGTGGAGGATGAGTACTCGGACAAGAAACGGCCCCAGAAAGATCCCAATGACTTCATGAGCAATTACGTCAACGTGTACGGTATTGAGAACAAGTATCTCCCCTCAATGTTTGTGCTGGAGTCCGGAAAGTACCCGAAGGTCAAGAATGAGGTCCTGGTCGGTTCCAAGTTTGCGAAGAAAAATGAGGTAACTGTGGGTGATGAGCTGATCTTCAAAGTGTACAAGAGTGGCCAGCAGAAGAACGTGAAGGTAAAGATCAGCGGTATCATGAAGAATACCGGTGAAGGTCTGATGATCTCATCAGATAACAGTGTTGTCGGGAGTGACAGCTGGTTTAAATCAAACTTTAACACCTATTCCATGCTGACAAAGGGATACGAGTCGGCCGTTGTGGTGGTAAAGGATGTCAGTGCCGCACCGGAGATGCAGGAGAGGATAGACAGGTATCTGAACGAAAAGGGGAACCGTGTGGATATTACAAATTCCAGTGCGGTAACACAACCGGTAAAAGATATCATTGCTTCGTCTTCGAAAGAGATGATGTCGATGGGTGCCATCGCACTGCTGGTTGCAGCGGTTGGTATCTTCAACGTGATGCTGATGTCGGTTACCCAGCGAACGCATGAGATCGGTATTCTGCGGAGTATCGGTACCAAGAAGCGTCAGGTTCTGACGATGTTTCTTTGTGAGGCAGGGATTATGTCGATTGTCGGTTCTATTATCGGCGGTGTTCTGAGTCTGATCTTTGCACTGTTCAAGGCCCGTGATATGATCGCGGAGAGTGCGGCAACACTGAACCCGAATGCGGCTCTGATGCAGATGATGGGGCTTCCGGTTGAACAGGTGCAGGTGAGTCTTGCGGATGTGCTGAACTATACGTTCTCGGCGAATGTGCTGATGTATATTCCTCTGGGAGTTGCGGTCGGTATGACGGTCGGTCTGTTGTCTGCGCTGTATCCGGCATGGCGTGCGGCAAATATGGATCCGATCAATGCGCTGAATGAGCAATAATTTTTTTCTTTTTTTTTGGAAAGTAGAGATATACTTTCAGCACCAACATAATGGAATCTTTGGATGGTGAGATGATTGATTAAGAGTGAGCGGTCTCTTGTGGTGCTGACCTGTTTTTTTGTGGTGAGTCTGATCGTTTCCAATATTATTGCGGCAAAGGTTGTTTGTATTGGATGGATTGAGATTCCTGCGGCAGTGATTGCATATCCGATTACGTTTTTGTGTACGGATGTGATCAGTGAGATTTGGGGGAGAGAGGAGGCACGCCGGACAGTGCATCTGGGTTTTGTTGTGCAGATCTTTTCGCTGATTCTGATCTATATTGCAATTTATCTGCCGCCGGCAGGATATATGCTTGAGTTCCAGAGTTCGTTTGCGGAGACGCTTGGCACCAGTGCCCGGTTTGTTCTGGCATCTCTGGTTGCATATGGTGTTGCCCAGACGCTGGATGTGCATCTGTTTCACTGGCTGCGGGGACGGTTTGAGCCGAAGTGGATGCGGAATAACGGGAGTACGATGGTAAGTCAGCTGTTTGATACGGTGATCTTTATTACTATCGGGTTCTGGGGTGTTGTGCCAAATCTGGGATGGATGATGGTAAGTCAGTATGTGGTGAAGTGGGTGTTTGCGCTTGCTGATACGCCGGTGTTTTATTATCTGACACGGCATCATGGCAAGCAATCAGAATAATTTTCATCTTTTTTACGAGGTAAGTATTCGTTCCGGGGGGTTATGATTTTTCAAAAAAGCTGATGATACATTTTTACGGGGTTTTCTTTTGGAAAGACAGCAGAAGCTCCGGCTCTGATCACCCCCCTTTTTTATACCGAAAAACCGGAGGTTG
>DALTYF010000136.1 GCA_029986195.1 Methanocorpusculum sp.
AGAATCGCAGCACCGAATGGGGGGGCGTTGGAAAGGCCGAGCGTGAACGGTGATGCAAGAGGATTTCTAAGAATCGACTGCATGGCAACACCGGCAATGGCAAGTCCTGCACCTGCAACAATCGCGGTCAGCGCCTGCGGTATTCTGATGCTCCAGATGATACGTTCATACAGTCCTGTCCCCTGACCGCCAAGAAGTGTTGCGATGATGTCGGGGACAGGGATTGATACCGCTCCGACCGACACCGACACGAAGAACATGATGACCGCAAGGACAACACCGCCGAGGATCAGTGCAATTTTTCTTCCCACATAGGCCCGGTAGTGCTCCGGGGCAGATCCGTTTTCCCGCTGCATGGATACCCCGTTAGAGTAGAGGAATCTCCAGTTTCGTGAACGACAGGTTGTTCACATTCGCGTTCAGCTGTTCATACACCGGAATACCGACCACGAACCGGTAGATCTCATCGGCCTTTGCTGCCGGATCAATGTCGGCGAACTGTTCGGGATAGAGAACTTTGCCGATGTAATAGGCATCCGCAAGGATCGTCTCATAGTTTGCCCCCATCGAGGTGTGGGGCAGAACCGCATACACCTCGCCGGTCTGAACGGCGGTCATGGCGTTGTAGGAGGGCTCGGTCGAGAGTTCCACAATCGATCCGCCTCCCGCCGCGGTCAGCGTTGCAAGATCCACGAAGAGGATATCCGGGGTCCAGGCAAGAATCTGTTCCTTTGCGATTTTCGCATTCTCCGTCATGCCTGTACCGGTATCCGCCCCCGCGGCGGCATTGCGTGCGCCAAGGTAGCGGAACGGCAGGTAGTTTGGCTGGGTGGAATAAAATCCGTGTGATCCGGAATATGCAACTCCTCCCACATACAGCGTCGGTTTTCCTTCATCAGGAATGTCCTTTGTCCGGCTGGCGAGATCCTCTCTGATCGCATCAAAGTATTTCAGAATCTCTTCGGCCCGTTCCTCTTTGCCGAGTACTTTTCCTAAAAGCCGCAGGTTTGCGGCGAACTCGTCCGGTTTTGTGCCGGGATCGTACTGCGAGTACAACACGACCGGAATGCCGGTCTTTGCGGTAAGTTCATCCGCCTCGCCCGCAAGATCGGTTCCGCTTACACTCTTGAGAATCAGGTCGGGGGATACGGCAAGCAGCCGTTCGGGATCGATCTGTCCTTTGGCGGTTCCGAGGGTCGGAAGTTTCCGCAGTCCGGGGTTTGCAAGACCGTACGGACGGAGGTCGGAGGTCTGTGTTGTTTTTCCGTCTTGACTATCAACCGCAACGACACGGTCAAGTGCCCCGAGGTAGGCAACAAGCCGCGTTGAGCCGGAACCGGACACGGCGATCCGCTGCGGGTCGGCGGGTATGACAACCTCGCGCCCGGCGACATCGGTTATCGTGATGGTTTTGTTGTCACCGTCGTCCGGTGCTGCCACGCATCCTGCCGAGACAGAGAGGGCAATCACGGCTGCCAGCAGCAGAAGAAGCGGGAGATACTTCATTTACAGCTCCACTTTCTGATAGGACATGTTCTGGACGTTTGCTTTCAGCTGTTCGTACACCGGGGCACCGACCACGAACTCATAGATCTCATCGGCCTTTGCTGCCGGATCGATGTCGGCGAACTGTTCGGGGTAGAGGACTTTGCCGATGTAATAGGCGTTTGCAAGACTCGTCTCATGGTTCACGTTCATCGAGGTGTGCGGGTTGACCGCATACACCTCGCCGCCTTTGACTGCCGAGAGGCCTTCGTAGGAGGGATCGTTCCGGAACTCGGCAAGTGCTCCGCCTTCCGCGGCGGTCAGTGTCCCAAGATCCACAAAGATCCTGTCCGGGTCCCAGGCAAGGATCTGTTCCTTGGCCACTTTTGCATATCCTGTCTGACTGGTCTCACCGATGCCGGAGGCAACATTCTTTGCACCAAGCAGGGTGAACGGCAGATAGTTCGGGTCGGTTCCGTCTGCTCCGTGAGCACCGTTGTAGGAGATGCCGCAGACGTACACCGTCGGTTTTCCGGCGTCCGATACGTTCGCGACACGGGTCCTGAGATCATTCTCTACAGTTCCGAAGTAGGCAATGATCTCTTCGGCACGTGCATCCTCGTGCAGAATCTTTCCGAGCATGCGGAGGGTTTCCCGGATCTGATCTCCTTTGGTGACATAGTCGCCGACACAGAACATCACCACCGGAATACCGGTCTTTGCGGTGATCTCATCGGCAACCTCAACCCGCGAACTGCTGGCCCCTCCCATGAAGAGAACCTCGGCTCCGGATGCGAGGAGTTTTTCGTTGTCAACAACCGCCATGGCGGACCCAAGCTCCGCACGGTTTTTGATCGCCGGGTTTGCGAGGAGATAAGGCCGCAGTTCGTTTGACCGGGTAAAGAGGCTGCTGTCCTGATAGTCAACCGCGACAATGCGGGAAAGATCCACGTCCAGATACACGAAGTACCGCATGGAACCCGAACCGGATACGGCGATCTTGTCCGGGTTGTCGGGGATGGTAACCTCCCGGCCGAATGCGTCGGTGATGGTGATGGTCTGGGTATGTTCGTCTGAGGGGTCGGGCGTGGATACACACCCTGCACTGAAGCAGAGAAGAACAACAAGAGCACATCCTATGAGGAGGGAAAGATATCGGCGGCACACATTCATGTTATCATATCATTATTTTTTCATACTGAATAATAAGTGTATGGAAAAACATTGGCTAAATGAACTAACTGATTTTCATATCAATACTATTAATAGGAGGAAGCAGCGATTATGTTGCTATGAAAGACTTCGCCGATCTTGTAGCATTTCACGGTCACGCCTGCGGCGGCCTTGCACTCGGATACAAAGCCTGCGAACTTGCCGCACAGAAACTGGACCTGCACTTCTCCGAGGACGAGGAGATTGTGGCAGTTACGGAGACCGACTCCTGCACGGTTGATGCCATTCAGGTACTGCTCGGCTGCACCGCGGGCAAAGGCAATCTGTTTGTGCACAACTGGGGCAAAACGGCGTTCTCGTTTTACCGCCGCGATACCAATACGTCCATCCGGCTTGTGGCCATCCCCGATGCGGCTCCGAAGAACGCACGGATGGTGGAGCTTCGTCCGAAGATCATGGACGGTTCTGCCACGCCTGCCGAGGATGAGGAGTTTCACCGCCTTGCACATGCACATGTGGATGAGATTCTTGCCATGCCTGCGGAAAAGCTGTTTGCGATCAAGGCAGTGGTTCAGCCTCTGCCGGAAGAGGCAAAGATCTACAACAATGTCGTCTGTTCCGTCTGCGGTGAGCAGGTGGCGGACGGTCTTGCAAAACAGATTGATGGGAAATATATCTGCATCCCGTGTCATATGCGGAAATAATTTTTTTGAAAAATTTTACTCCTGCAATTTTTTTCCACACGCACTGCACACACCATCATGCAGGGAGACGATCCCGCCGCAGCCGCAGGTCCACTTTGGCAGTTCCTCTGCAAGAAAATTTTCGGCACCGATCTCTTTTGCCCGCATGCCGAAGGCAACAGGACTCACATGATAACGCCAGACATACCTTCTGTCAAGATTTCGTATGCGACTGCACGGAAACTCTCCGCACAAAAAACAAAAGGTCAGTCCCTTCTCACCGGCACACCGAGAGATGCCGCAGTCTCTGCAGTGCGCCGGTTTCCCCGGCTCATCCGATGCACAACCGGGGCAGGGATTGTTCTTTTTCAGATGCCGGTAGCAGACGGAACAGATCATCCCGCAGACGCCAATCATTTCCGCGGGAAGTAGGAGAGCAGATCCCAGGCAAGGGACTCGGCCTTCTTCTCGTTCGTCATCATTGTATCCAGCCGGTGGGCACC
>DALTYF010000137.1 GCA_029986195.1 Methanocorpusculum sp.
ATGGTAAATCCGGTACGTCCGAGGCTGTGGAGGTAGTCGGTGAGTGCGGCTCTGGTGCCGTGCACGAGGATTTCGACGCGGTTACAGGTCTGTAACAGGATGGCTCCTTTGAAGTGCTGCCGGGAATCGGTAAGGAAGGATGTTTCGTCTGCAAACCGGTATCCGGCGAGCTGGTTCTGGTCAAGGATGGTGTGATCAATTCCGGCGATGGCGACCGGCGTGAGAAGTCCGGTGTCCGGCATCAGAGGTATCCTGCGACAAGGTCGTCTGCGTTTTTGTTTTCCCGGCATCTCTGCCGGATGGTTTCGTCGTGAAGAATGTTCCTGAGAATTTCCGCACGTTTTTCCTGGTCGGGAACGGTTTCCTTCAGCTGTTCGCGCAGGGAGGCAAGCAGCCGGATCATGTTGTCGAGTCCCTGATACCGTTTTTCGAGGTCTTCCCGGATGCAGCGCGGGACTGCGGGGGCACGGCCTGAGGTGGAGACTGCAATGGTGTACTCTTCTCCCTGGACGGTTGAGGGGATGAGGAAGTTTGCGTCGTCGCTGGTTGCACAGTTGTACCATTTTTCCGCGGTTTTTGCGAAGCGGATGATACGTTCGTTCTGTCCGGCATCGGAGAGCGCGGCGATGATGATGTCGTGCTTTTCGATGAGTTTTCCCAGGTTGTCATCTTCGATATCCGCAACGTCCATCTGTTTGATGGAGGTCTGGGGAAGGGTAAAGACGTCGGGGGAGATGCTGCGCGAGACGATGGTCATCCGGCAGCCGGTAAAATGGCGGGCTTTGCGAACGCCGACCGCTCCTGCACCAAAGATGAGGATGCGCTTTGCGGAGAGATCAAGCATCAGCGGAATCATTGGTAGTTATGTGGGTTTGCGTGTTACTTTAAGGTGCTGTATTTCATACTGACGGGGATGAGGAATTCGGTTTTGTCCATAAATTGGTTTATTGACTACGCAGGATCATCGTTGATCGGTTTTTAGTCCACGATTCGTACGGCAGAGCCGTGCAAATTGTAGGTATCAGGACTTTCGGGGCAACACCCCAAAAAACCGATGAAATACTTTTGTGGCATCACATTTTTCAGACTTTTGGAGCAAAGCCAGCTGAATGAATCCATAGTATGAAATACTTCTGCATTCGTATGTTGTAGTATGAGTGATGCAGAGAAGAGTTCGGCGGACCTGGTGCGTCTGCTCTATGCTGAGGATAAGGCGGTGCGCAATGCGGCGGCGAAGGAGCTTGGCAGTCGCGGGGCGGAAGGGTTTGCGGCGGCGGTCCCGCTGCTTGCGGATGCGTCCTGGGTTATCCGCTACCGTGCCTGTGAGATCATCGGGATGACGAGACAGCCGGAGGCTTTTCCGGTACTTCTGAAAATGCTCGGCGACCCCCGCGATCATGTGCGGTACATGGCGGTAAAGGGGCTGGGGATTCTCGGGGATGCCCGCGCTCTTCCTGATGTGATCCGTATGCAGGAGGATGAAAATCCGTTCGTGCGGAGGATTGCGGGGAAGGTTGCGGAAGATCTTTCCTGAGTCCGGCTGGTGGGCAGGATGGGGAAAACCGCGACAGAGGTACACAGATGATGTCTGCGGGGGAACTGAGCACGGCTCTGCCGTGTGAATCTGCGGCGGCTTTTCATCCTGCCCACTTCCCAGTACACAATCAATAAAAAAACCACTGGGGAAATTTTTCCGGAGTCGCAGCAGGATGAAAACCCCGTCCGTTTCGCAGAGGGCCCGTGGATGGTCTATGAAAAAAAGTTAGTAGTCGGTTTTCGTCTCAGTTCGTCCGCCGCGGCGTTTCATCTCCGGTACCGGCAGTTCGGATCTGATGTCCACCACTTCATCCTGCATCAGCTCCGTCCTCTGCCGGAGCAGTTCCGCAAGAACCGCCTCCACACCCTCGCCCGTGACCGTTGACATGTTGAAACGGTCCTCCGTCTTTTTGATATCGGCCTTGTTTACCACGGTCAGCATCGGAACTGTAACAATTCCGGCAATCTCCTCGCGGAGTTTCTCCTGTGCCTCAACCGAATAGCCGCAGTGCTCACTTGCATCGATCACAAACAGCACCAGATCCGCAACATACACAAGAGCGTTGAGTGCCTGCTTCTCAATGGCGTTGCGCTCCTCCTCGGTACGGTCAAGCAGACCCGGCGTATCAATAAACTGAATCCGTTTTCTCCGCTCCGCATTCCGGTGACCGACGATGACGCCCTTCGTCGTGGTAAAGGGATAGGATGCAATCTCCGGCTCGGCACTGGATACCAGCCGGATAAAGGACGACTTGCCGACGTTCGGGTACCCGGCAACCACGATAGTGAACTCATCCGTACTAATGACGGGAAGTTTGCGGAGCACATTTCGCACATCGTTCAAGTACCGGAGCGCATCATCTGCACGGTGCACAATGGACGCAATGCGGGCGACTGCACGCTTGCGTTCGGTTAAAGGATCGGCACGCCGCATGCTGCGGGAGATTCCTCCTCCGACATCACGCACATTCTTTGCCGCCCAGCCCACCATGCCAAGTGCCTGGCGGAGATTATCCATACCGAAGAGGATATCGCAAAGATCGCGATAGAACGGCGGGAGCTGTTCAAACTCGGGGAAACTCTGGATGATACTCACCAGTTTGTCATGGGTTGCCTGCGTAATGGCACGGACAAAATCTTCGTTCGCGCGGTTTTTATTATTTTTTTCCCACATTTTCTTTGCGGCACGCCGGAAACTGCGATCCAGCAGTTCATCGGCTGTGGGTATTGTAGGAATATTGTCAAAGTACATAGTTGCCTGATTCACTCGATTTCTTTATTAGGGTGGCGGTCTGAACAATCAGTATGGATTTGTCGCTGATCCAAAAAGATATCCTTATTACACTTATCTCGCTTTATCATCAATATTCGCATCCGATAAAAGGGGAAGATATTGCCGATATTATCAAGCGCAACCCCGGAACGGTCTGCAATCAGATGCAGGCCCTCAAAGCGCTGGGTCTGGTGGACGGAGTACCGGGACCGAAAGGAGGGTACCACCCGACCTCCCGCGCCTACAGTGAACTCAACGTTACTGCCGATGATTCGGAGAGCGAGGTTACTATTCTCCGTAACGGTGAGATGATTGATGGTGTGCGCGTGAACGAGATCGACTTCACCACCCTGACGCACGCAGACCTCTGTCATGCGCTGATCAAGGTGATCGGCAACGTCCGTCTCTTTGAGGTGGGCGACAAGGTGACCATAGGCCCGACACCGGTAAACAAACTGCTCATCAAAGGCGAAGTGTTTGGCAAGGATGAGATCAACAGTGCTCTTCTCATCTCAACGTCGGAGATGACATCTCTGCCGAAACTTCCCATCCGCGAGTACATGACCTCTCCCCTCATTGCGCTGGAGGCGGACATGACCGTTGCCTACGTGATGAAAACGCTGTTGCAGCGGAGAATTCACGGTGCGCCGGTGATTGAAGGATGTCAGCTTCTGGGGATTGTCACCCAGACGGATATTGTTTCGGCGATCGACCGGGGTGTTGCGATGGACTCCCCGATTGCAGAGATCATGGTCCGCAATGTTGTTACTATCCCCGGAGATATGCGGCTGTATGAGGTTATCCGCAGATTCAAGGAACAGGACATCGACCGGGTAATCGTAACCGAGGAGGGAAAACCGATTGGTATTCTTACCCATTCAGATATTATCCGGGTGTTTCCCACCCTTTGAATCACCCGTTTTATTCGGCGTTGCCCATAAATTCGTTGATTGCCTGTGAATGATCGTCATCAATCGAAT